>JANOFP010000555.1:0-4496 GCA_031413675.1 Bacteroidota bacterium | reverse complement strand
AACCCAACAACATTCCAGTCATAAGCTGGTTCAAAATAACGGTACTCATCAAACACATCATAGTTTGGCAGACAGGTTTTATGTATTTCGGCTTTCACTTCTTTTTCGAAAAGAAAAAAAGCTGCGTTGAATAAATCTTTTCCTTGTTTAACAGGATTGCGGGCAGGCGAACCAACTAATACTGCAATGGTATCTGCATATAACTTTATTTCATCAATTGCTTTATAACATTTGTTTATATAATCGGTGAAATCTAAAAAATCCCTTGCCTGGTATCCGCTGATGCTTTGTTCAGAAAAAATAATCAGATCGGCGCCTTGTTTTTTTGCAAGTGTTATTGCCTCAATAATTTTTTCTGTATTGCCATCTATATTTCCAATATGATAATTCTGTTGAGCCAGTGCTATTTTCATAAAGCAAATTTAAGATATTTTGTACCCACCCCCTATTTGCTCTTCCTGTTTCGCCAAAGGGGTAATACAGTTTTAAAAGTTTGACATTTCACCCCCTTAGGAAGCAGGGCAATACCTTTATACACTAATTTCGCCACAACAATTTCAACCCATTCACGTTTTTATTTTCTATGAAAAAATTAATAGCCTTCGTTCTTATCACTGCTTTCCTGTCATCCTGCAGCAACAAATCAAATGGCCCCGATGTTTCAAATATTAAAATTGACTTCAAGTTAGAGCGGTTTGAAAAAGATTTTTTCCAACTCGATACCAATACTATTTCAGGTAGTCTTTCCTCTTTAAAAAATAATTACCCGAATTTTTATGATGACTTTATGCAGGGAATGCTTGGCATAAACGGAATTGACTCGAATGAAACAACTTTGTTTGTAGTAAAAGAATTTTATAAAGCTTATAAATCTTTCAACGATTCATTGTTGATAAAATACAAATCCACTACAGCCATTGAAAAAGAAATTAAAAACGGATTGCAACATGTGAAGTATTATTTTCCGGATTATAAAATTCCAGGCTTCATCACTTTTCTCAGCACCCTTGATGGTCCGGGTATTGCATTAACCAAAAATTATATTGCCATTGGCTTACATCAGTATGCAGGTAAAAATTTCGGTGCTTACTTTGAAGAAGATGTACAACGGCTTTACCCTTTTTATATTTCCCGCAGATTCGATGAAGAATACATCGCCGCCAATTGTATGAAAGCAATAGCAGATGAATTATTTCCTGATAAAAGTAATGGTAAACCCTTAATAGAACAGATGATTGAAAAAGGCAAGCAATGGTATCTGGTGGATTTGTTTTTGCCCAATGCACCTGACTCAGTAAAGACAGGGTATACTCAAAAACAAATTGACTGGTGTACAAAAAATGAAGGAGACATCTGGACTATTATTCTTAAAAATGAAGACCTGAATTCTATCAACCCCACCACAATTCAAACCTATATAGGCGAAGGGCCTTTTACTCAAAGTTTTTCTCAGGAAAATTCACCGGGCAACCTGGGCCAGTGGATTGGTTGGCAGATTGTAAAAATATTTGCAGAAAAAAATTCTTCCGTAAAGCCGGGTGAAATAATGAAAATAGATGCAAGGAAAATTTTGGATGGGGCAAAATACAAACCACGTTAATTTAATGAAGCTGAAATGGAATTTGGAATTGGCAATTTGGAATTCGGGTGTAAATAATTAGTCTTTCACTAATGTTTTGATAGCTTATCCTACCTTGATAACTCAACAATTAATATATGATTCAATTTAATCCGATACCAAAAGTTCTAGAAGTGAAATAAAAATTTGAGTTGAGTAAACTTAACCGGCAACAAGAAGCCAGTAACCAGAGAGCTGTAACTAATTGCCTTTATAAGGTACCATCATTTCAAAAGCAGGAATTTTAACTTCGAATAAATTTTTAGAATGGAGATTTTCCATTTGATAGAAGCCACTCATTTTTCCCATTTCTGTTCGCAGATTGCAGCCGCTTACATACTGATATTTTTCTCCTTGTTTTAAAATGGGCTGTACACCTACTACACCTTCACCATCCACTTCACGATTACTACCATCGCTTTCAAAAATATTCCAGTGACGGCGATGCAATTTTACCGGGAAATCGTTTTTGTTTTCAATCGTTATCCGGTAAGCAAACATAAACTCACCATCAAGCGGACTGCTATAGTCGTTTTGATAGAATGTTTCCACACTTATTTTAACACCTTCGGAGATTTTACTTGTCATGGTGAGAGTGATTGCAGTTAAAGATAGTGAAAGAAAATAATTATCATCACCTTTCATCAATTAAATAACGCAACATAGTAGATTTGCGGTTTAGGATATTTACTCAATAAAATTTTTATTAATGAAAATTGCTGTAGCAAAAGGAGATGGGATAGGGCCAGAAATTATGCAAGCTGTCCTCAAAATTTTTAATGCAAATAAGGTCCCATTGGAATATGAATATGTGGATATGGGTAAATGGGTGTTTGACAAAGGCTTTAATAATGGTATGACGGATGAAGCAAAACAAACTATTGAAGAATTGGGTTTGCTTTTTAAAGGACCAATGGAAACACCTAAAGGCAAAGGAGTAAAAAGCATCAACGTAACAGCACGTAAAACATGGAACACATTTGCCAATAAAAGAGTATTTCAAACCCTTCACGGCGTAGATACTGTTTTTAGTAAAGCGGGAATACCGATTGATATAACAGTGGTACGGGAAAATATTGAAGATACCTATGGCGGAATCGAGCATATGCTTACACATGATGTGGCACTCAGCCGCCGCTTTATTACCCGGCCAGGCAGTATGCAGGTTATACGATATGCCTTTGAAATGGCAAGACAAAAAAAAGCTAAACGTATTACCTGCGGTCATAAAGCAAATATTATGAAACTCACCGATGGTTTGTTTCTGGAATGCTTTTATGAAGTGGCAAAAGAATATCCGGAACTAAAAGCCGATGATATAATAGTGGATGACCTCTGTATGAAATTGGTAACAAGACCCGATAATTTTGATGTGGTAGTGCTTACCAATCTTCAAGGAGATATTGTAAGCGATCTATGTGCAGGTTTGGTTGGCGGATTGGGTTTTGCACCATCCGCAAATATTGGCGATCATATCTCCATTTTTGAAGCTGTTCATGGTACTGCACCAGATATTGCCGGTAAAAATATTGCAAACCCAACTGCATTACTATTAAGCGGTTTTGCAATGCTTCGACATGTAGGTCTTACAGAAAATGCGGCGGTAATTGAAAACGCATTATTATATACTTTAGAAACTGGAATACATACAGGAGATTTCGGGGATAAAAAAATTCCAGCAGTAAACACTACCCAGTTTGCAGATGCTATCATAAGCAATTTTGGTAAGAAGCCAGAGATAAATGCAAAAGAAATAATTGCCAACAGACCCGGCACACCTGCACCTTTAAAACTTGAATTCAATTCAATGATGATTTCCAAAGATGATATACAGGAAACCATTGTAGGTGTTGATTTATTTATTGAAAGCAGTGAACAGCCCAATGACATAGCTGTAAAATGCAAACGGCATGGTGGCGTAAAATTCAATCTTATCAATATCAGCAACCGTGGCACACAGGTATGGCCTACGGGTTCGGTTTATACTAACCTGGTAAACCAATATAATGTTCGTTTCGAAAGTATAGACGATTTTCCGCTGACACAGCAAGATGTAATTGGACTTTACGTTAGCATGAGTGGTAATTTTAAAATCTGTTCGTTTGAACTTTTGAATATGTGGGGCGATAAAAAATCGTATAGTTTGGCGCAGGGACAGTAAAAGTTTAGCTACAAAAATATTTTTATGCAATCAACATTTAAATACCCCAACGGAGAAATAACAGTCATCTGGCAACCTCAAATCTGTACTCATTCAGGAATTTGTGCAAGAGGATTGCCGGGAGTTTTTGATCCAAAAAGAAAACCGTGGATAGATATGAGCCAGGCAGAAACACAACAAATAATTGATCAGGTAATAAAATGCCCGAGTGGGGCTTTGAGTTTTGTTGTTTCAGATGAAGTCACTAAATCTTAATTATCATCCGGATTTTTTTGAATTGGAGTATCCATTTTTTACCAACCAACTCAATACTTTATCTTTCTGGTCGCCCTGAACAATTATTTCCCCATCTTTCGCAGAGCCACCTGTACCGCAAAATGATTTTAGTTTTTTTCCGAGTTCTATTAAATCATCTTCCTTTCCAATAAAGCCCTCAATTAAAGTAACAGCTTTACCGGCACGGTGCTTTGTCTCTAATCGTATTCTTAATTTTTGCTGTGAAGGTTGCAATGTTTCCACGTTCATATTCACTTCTTCAAACCGAAAGCCTGGATCGGTACTATAAACAAAGCCTCTTGTATCTGGTTTATTTTTTTTGCTCATGTTACTGGCAGTACTTAAAATAAAATTAATTGCTTTAGGGTTCTTAAGCCACTCCTACGGAGGTCCCGAAACTTCGGGATGGGGAGGCCTTTAGACTCAAATCCAAACTCTTTG
>JANOFP010000554.1:0-2814 GCA_031413675.1 Bacteroidota bacterium | reverse complement strand
CATTCAAATCATTTTTCAATGGGTTGTTTGGATTACCTCTTTCCTGTAATACGGATTCAATATTATACCAGGAAAGTTTTGCACGGTTATTATTATAATTTAAATCATTACTCAAGGCGGCTTCTGGAAACTGGATATTGTTAAAAAGGTTTGGAGATTTTTGTGGTGTGGATGCAAGTGTCCAACTTATAAACGGGAAACGCATGTCTATAGGTGCACGGGTTCCTTCAAAATCATCTACAAAAATTACACCTTCTTCTTTCTTACCAATTTGTTTTGCATGACCGGGCTTTAATCCCGCAACTTCTGCATAAGCAGCAATTGATGAATTTGCTTTAGTACTATAAAATGGAAGTTTGTCTAACCATTTTGATAATCGTGGTATTTCACTTCGGTAATCAACATCCATTCCAAACATCATATTTCGAATGGGGTCTTCTCCGTAATTCTGTTTTACAAAAAATGGCCGCTCACCCAGTTTTACAAATGTGGCACCGATAGAAAGTTTTTTACTTGCGAGATAATCAATTCTTGTTGCGAGATAACTTTTTTGTTGTAAAGCAAATGCTCCCTGATTTTCATACTGAATATTAACCGGCACTCCGGAATTTAATATACCCTGATTTGTTACCCGTAATGTACCCAGATCATAATTTATTTCGTAATCACTATTCTCTTGTAAAATTTGTCCGCCCGCTGTTACCGTTACAGAATTCCTTGGAATATTAAATCCTAACTGATACTCACCCGATGTAGCACCAGCAGAGCCCGATGATTTCGATTTACCAACTAATTTAAAACGATTCAGGTTGGCATAAGTTTGTGCAATTGCTTTTATCGTATCATACAAAGGGTAGTATAAATATTTTGCTCGTTGGGCTAAACTGTCAGCTTCTTTATAAACATAATCCAGATCATGCCCGAAAGGCTGTAATACCGGAAAAATGACTCTGCTTTGAGAAGACAACACAGTAAAGCCTTCTATATAATCAAATACTCCATCAATCTGAGGATCCAGCTGATTGTTGAGACGATCTAAATTAGTTAATGAAAGTATCGGCTGGCCTTTATATGGATTTGAAATGTCATTGGGTGGTAAATATCTTTTTTCGCCCAGGCTTGGTTCTTCATACGCTATATCCAATTTAAAATCCTGACGTTCCAATTGACCAAATCCAACGGAGTAAACGTTTTTCATCATCAAATCCCAGATTGGAAGATTCGTACGCTGCGATGTTGCTTTTAATAATTTAAGGAATAAAACATTTTGAGAATTACCAGTAGAATCGGGTGGTATGTCCGTTGAAAATTCGCCAACCTGATATACTCTTCCATTAAATGAATATTGAAATGCTACACCCAGCACTTCATCAGGCTGTAATGGTTGATTCAACGAAAGAAATCCAATCTGCGGATTATAAATATAATCAGAAGGATACAGTTTTCTTGCATAGGTTTTTTCAAAATCCTGAACCGGTACTAAACCATTTACATTTAAAAAATTTGAAACCGTAGATGAGTTTCTGTTTGAAGGGCTACTTGCTAATACTCCATATAAAGAATTCAACCCGTTATTAGGAAATGAATTGTTATTACCTGTTCCGCCCCAGGGTCCAAAGGGTTTGCCTTCTCCTAAATCCATTAAGGCAACAATATCTCTTGTATCCGTAGTTGATCCCTGCCTGTTGGTTACCCAAACTTCAACTCGCTGAATCTGTATTGGAGAATTAACAAGCGGCAATTGTTTCATTGCCTTATTGTAGTTGGTAAAAAAGTATTGAGATAAAAGAAAGTGCCGGTTCTCTTCATAATCATCGGCACGTAGGGAAAAATTTTGAGATGCACTGCCACCTTGTAAGCCTAATGATTGCCGTTGTGAACGCTGTGTAGCGAGTACAGATGTAACAAATAATTTACCAAACTGAAAAGAAGTTTTTAATCCAAACAAAGATTGTGCACCGGGTATCAAAGTTCCTTTTGAGTTAAACTCAACATTACCGGCTTTAAAAACTTTCAAAATATCATCTGCTTTTCCCTGGTAATCGAGTTTCAACTGATTTTCAAAATCAAAATTGGCAAGTGTGTTATAGTTAATCGGCAATTTTAGTTTGTCACCAATATTTCCATCTATCTGCAATTGCGAATTCATATTAAAATCAAAACCACCGGTATTTCTTGCACGTTCCGGTAATGTTGGGTTCTGAATTTTTTGACCCTGATAACCTGCAAGTAACTCAACATATCCATTTGGTTTTATTTCCACTTTGCCCGTACCGATAATTCTGTTAAACCAGTCCGGCTTTACTCTGAATTTTGGTTTATCAATTTTCCGATTCAAATTGCTGAGCAAATTAGATCGCTTCTTAAAATAGTCTATCTCATCTTTTTTTCCCTGCATACTTATAAACTCCTGCATGGAAAAAGAAATGGGTGTACGGTAGTAGCTGTTGCCAATTTTTTCTATTATATAATATTGCTTCGTTTTTGGATCGTATTCGATGTTGCGCTTGATATAATTCGTATCACGAAAATCGAAAGGAGATTTAGCCGGGTTGGAATACGTATCGCTTCGACGGTCATTTAATTGAAAGCGAGGTAATGTATCCTGAAAATTTTTATTATTTGCATTAAAATAACCCGCCTCTGCTTTTACTGAAAATAAAAAAACAATAAGCACAACGGATGTACGAAGTATGTAAGCAGATAGGTTCAAGATTCCCGGTCAATTAGTTTACGTAGAGATGGGGCGATAGGCTAAACGGTTTTTAAGGCTTGTTTTATAATGTCTTCAATTTTAAGATTAGGTTCAGATTG
>JANOFP010000553.1:0-2358 GCA_031413675.1 Bacteroidota bacterium | reverse complement strand
GTCTCAGGTTTATTGCTACGGATACGGGGTGTAAAGTTTTTGCAAGAACAAATAAAAGTGGTGCCAATGAAATTTTAAGATCACCATTACCAGAAAATACCAGGCTAGTTTTTTTATTGGTATTAAAAAATAAATTGTTTCAAAGTTTTACACAGTTCGGAGATACAGGAAAAGATAATCCAAATTTCTATTTTAATAATCTTGTGGAAAATATCAGTGCGGATGGTTCGTTGAATCTTGTAAAAGATAAAATTACTCGAAAGACAGGAAGTGGAGATATGAAAAAAATTAAACTCAATACCTATCAGTTTAATCACAGTAGCGCAGTGGCTAGCCGTAAAGGAGAAATTGTTTTTACAGATTCTGGCGAAAAATTAATTCAGCATTTAGATAATAATGCCGGAAAATTCAATTTCAGTTTTGATTTAAAAAAGGCTTCGCCTGGCAGGGCCGATTTTTTTGTAGAAGGCAATAACAATTCGGTTGATACTTTTTATTCAGCAGATGCTTCCGATCGGCAGGATATTTTTGGAATTCTTGAAATATTTCATCAACCAACACTCAGTAATTCATATAAATTTATTGTCAACAATAATGTAGTCAGTTTTAAAAAATATAAAATTCATTTCGCAAACAGACAATCGATCTGGAGATACAATGTTTTGAAAAAATTCAATACAGACATTACAAGTATTGAAATAAAAAAAGCGAATGGCACCACAATCGAATTTGTTCCGGAAGCCACATCTACCAATGAGCGGTTGATACTTTCTTCTAAAAACCCGCTACCCTTTACTGAAGATGTTATTACAGGAATAAAAATGACCGATCAGAGTAATAAGGAAATCATTGCTCATTTACCTAACGCATCATTGCAAGCATTAAAAGAAGAAGGAGGGAAGATTTTTTCGGATATCTATGTTACCATTTAACCAGTGAATAAAATAAAATTATTAAACAACTAAACTCAAAACCATGGCAGACGTTTTTAAAACCCCCGGAGTGTATATAAAAGAAATACCCTCCTTTCCACCTTCCATCGCCGAAGTGGAAACAGCAATTCCCGCTTTTATCGGTTATACTGAAATGGCAACCTATAATGGAAAAGCAATTGTCGATCCGGTACGGATTACTTCCTTACTGGAGTACGAAGTATTGTTTGGAAAAGCGCAGAAGGAAACAGCATTAAGTGTAACGATTACAGATACTACTGTAAATGGAATAACGACAAGATTATTTAAACCTGATATAGATCCTGCTGTACAAAGCAAATTTAAAATGTACTATTCATTGCAAATGTATTTTGCTAATGGAGGCGGTCCGTGTTATATTGTTTCCACTGGCGATTATTCTGCAGCGCCGGAAATAGGAGATGCAACAAAAGGGTTAACACTGGGCTTAAATAAAATTGCTGCTTTCGATGAACCGACGCTTTTATTATTTCCAGATGCGCAGGCACTAAGCGATGCAAATTTTTATTCATTAATGAAATCTGCATTAGATCAATGTGCATTATTACAGGACCGGTTTGTAATAATGGATGTACAACAAAAAACGGGAGCAAGTGGAATCGTTACTTCTACTCTCGATTCATTCAGGGGAGCTGATGGGGCACCCTTAGGAAGTGATATTGAAAGATTAAAATATGGCGCAGCTTATTTTCCCAATCTCAAAACAATTTTGAATTACCGGTACGACGAAGCAGATATAAAAATTAAATATGTTACAGTTGCTGCAGGTGTTACTACAGAATTAACAACAGATGATCTGGCAGATACTGACATAGAAGATTTGCGCATGAGCCATCTTATAAATACACCAACAGGTGCAACAGGTATACAACCAAATATCATTAGCGGACTCAAAATACCAAATACAGAATTATACAACCAGGTAAAACAAGAAGTTCAAAAAATTACAGTTACTGTTCCATCATCTGGTCCGGTTGCAGGAATTTATGCAAAAGTTGATAGTAGCCGCGGTGTTTGGAAAGCTCCTGCTAATGAATCGTTGAGTTATGTAACAGAAGCAGTGGTAAAAATTACACATCAGGATCAGATGAATATGAATGTAGATGCCACATCGGGTAAAACATTAAATGCAATCCGGTATTTCAATGGAAAAGGTGTTTTAATATGGGGTTCTCGTACGCTGGCAGGTAATGATAATGAATGGAGATATGTACCGGTTCGTCGCTTTTTCAACTTTGCCGAAGAATCCATTAAAAAAGGAACCGAGTGGGTTGTGTTTGAACCGAACGATGCAAACACTTGGGCGAGGGTAAAAGGAATGATTGAAAATTTTTTAATAAAACAATGGCGTGCTGGTGCATTAGCAGGTGCAAAACCCGAACATGCT
>JANOFP010000552.1:0-2095 GCA_031413675.1 Bacteroidota bacterium | reverse complement strand
CAGGCAATGGCCAAAGCGTTTGTATCCCGTGGTTATAACCTTATCAGCGATGGAACTGACAATCATTTGATGCTGATAGATCTCAGGAATAAGAACCTTACCGGCAAAAAAGCACAGGAAACATTAGACAGAGCTCATATTACTTTAAATAAAAATGCAGTTCCCTTTGATGATAAATCTCCGTTCGTTACTTCGGGTATTCGGGTAGGTGTACCAGCCGTAACTACAAGAGGCATGAACGAATCT
Organism: Bacteroidota bacterium; assembly: GCA_031413675.1. Classification (GTDB taxonomy): domain Bacteria; phylum Bacteroidota; class Bacteroidia; order Chitinophagales; family Chitinophagaceae; genus VBAR01. The sequence goes on along the minus strand of JANOFP010000552.1, from coordinate 1,849 downwards.
CATATGGAAACGGTAGTTGCTTTAATTGATAAAATACTGACGAATGTGGACAATGCCACAATAATTGAAGCTGTGAAGAAAGAGGTAAAAGAATTTATGGGGCAGTTTCCATTGTATCCCGAGTTGGGGTAATTTTAAACTACTAAAATTAAATCAATGATTCAACGCATTCAATCCCTCTGGCTTTTCCTCGCTGCTCTTTGTGCAGCACTTAGTTTTAAATTTTCTTTTTACACTGGAAATAAAACCAGTACAGATGGCAAAGAGATTTTTGAAAAATTCACAGCATCCTCCAATTTTATATTACTGGTGCTGACAGTAATTCTTATAGCAGAAAGTGTTGCAGTAATTTTCATGTATAAAAACAGGAAGCAGCAGCTCTGGCTGACAATTACCACAGCAATTGTGTCCTTAATCAATCTTGTGATTTATTTTACACAGATAAAAAAGTTTACAGGCGGTACACTATCCTTAAGTGCAATTCTTGTTTTTGCAATTCCTGTCCTGCTTGCTCTTGCAGCAAGAAGTATCTGGAAGGATGAAAAACTAGTAAAGAGTTTGGATCGTATTCGCTAAATAAAATCCCGCAAGAAGCGGGACAATATAAAATCTTAAACCGAAAATATTAAATCATCTCAAGTCCACTTCTTCCACACCCGGGTATTTGGCTTTATTAAATTTGAATTGAGAGTCTTCAAATGCTGCATTTGATTTCAACGTATTTACCGTATAGCTGTACTTGCTTCCACCTTTTTCAAAAACTTTTGTACTGTAAATTGTTTTTGAATTTTTATCCACCATTACATTTACTTTATTAAATGGTTTCGTTTTATCGGTTGGTGTCATTTCAATCGTCTGCAAGGTTTTTGCTCCCTCTTTTTTCTCACCCAGCAGCGTATAAGTAAAATCCTTATCGTAAAAATTTGTAAACAATTTTTGAGGTGTAATAGATCCACTTGCCGCATCAAGTGTGCTGATAGTAACTTCATTGGCAGCCTTATCATAGTTCCAGATAGTAGTTCCATCACAAAAAATTTCCTGTCCACTGAAACTTATTCGGTATTTCGTTCCTTTCATCAATACCGTTCCTTTTTTTGTACTTAATACTTTGCCAGCAGCATTCTCTACTTTATAAGTAAAGGAGGCATTTACAGTTTTAAATGATTTGAATTTTGTACTTACTCCGTCCAGAATTTTTTTTGCATCCTGATTTGTGGTCTGGGCATTCAACTGAAGCATTACTACAAGTCCGAGTAAAATAGTTCCTATTTTTTTCATCTCATGATTTTTGGTGACCCACTTTGAGGCGGGCAAAGATAAAAGAATTACGTATAAATGACTGTAAACGGCTTTAAGTAGTTGGCAAGACATTTTATCTTAACAAGATGCTAACCTAGACCGGATAAATGTTGTTGCAAATCAAGTTCTGTTTTAATTAAAACGTCTCTTGCTTTACTCCCCATATTCGGACCTACAATTCCAGAAGCTTCCAGCTGATCCATTAAACGTCCGGCTCTGTTATAACCCAATTTCATTCTTCGTTGCAAAAGCGAAGTAGAACCAACTTGATTTTGCACAATTAATCTGGCTGCATCATCAAACAAAGCATCTTTGTCCCAGCGATTGGCAGGAATTTCTTCTATACAATCAATTCCATTTACTAAAACATTTTGGAATGATAGAAGGATACTAGAACAACTTAATGCTTTAATAAATTTTGGTTTAATAAGTTCAGAATACAAAGTAATTAAAAACTATTTCCCAGAAGAACATTATTCAAATGAATTAAATGATAACGATATAAAAGTATTTAAAGAAATATTTCATAATTATTTTCGTTTTAAAGAAA
>JANOFP010000551.1:0-6607 GCA_031413675.1 Bacteroidota bacterium | reverse complement strand
CTTCGGCGCGAAGTACGGCTGGATCTGGGCGGCGAGCCAGTTCTTCTCCAAGCTCTCGGGTCGCTACGCGCGCCGCGCCAGCTGATTGTAATTTTTGAATATCCATTGAACACAAAGCTTATAGTTTTCGAACTAACAAAGTAAATCAAATTTAATTAGTTAAAGCATCTGCTATAATCTTTCTTTCCGCTCAGAATCTATCCCTGCAATCAGTTTAAGATATAAATGAGTGAAGTGTGTAGCCTCCGGGCATTAATTTATTTTGTGAACTCCTGCCAGTAAATCATTAACTTTCTAATCAAGAGCTTAAAAAACTTAAAAATGTTATTATGAAAACAAAACTAATATTTACACTTGCTTTTCTTGCAACTTTCTTTCTTGGCTTTGCATTCAAATCAGTCACCACCAAAGCAGGTAAGGATATTCAGTTAAAAAAAGTAACCAGTATCGGTGGTATCTTTTTCAAATGCAAAGATCCGAAAGCTGTAAGGGAATGGTATCAGAAACATCTTGGTTTCGAAACAAACCAATACGGAGCCGTTTTTGAGTGGAGACACGGCGCAGACAGCTCACAAAAAGGATTTTCCCAATGGAGCCCGTTTAAAGAAACCACCAAATACTTTGAGCCATCAACCAAAGAATTTATGATCAATTACCGGGTAGCGGATTTAGAAGCATTGATTGTACAGCTTAAAAAAGATGGCGTAACTGTTACCGACAGTATTCAAACGGTTGAATATGGCAAGTTTGTTCACATCATGGATTTAGAAGGAAACAAATTAGAATTGTGGGAGCCTAACGATATCGAATTCGAAAAATTGGGTGTGCAAATGAAAGCAAAAACGATAAAATAAAACAACATTCAATGTTTTTTCCGTCCGCATGGGGTCTTGCTTCCTCCGCCTGTTGACTTGCCGTAAAAAATAAAACGCCACGATGCTTTGCCTGTCCCGGTTATTTCGGAATTCCCAAGCATAGGAACGAATATAACTTTGAAGAAATTAACTTTGATAACTAATATCAACTAAAATGGATAATCAAAGAGTTTATAAAATGAAATTCGCAAGTGTCTATCCGCATTATATAAAGAAAGCTGAGAAAAAAGGAGGTACAAAAGCAGAAGTAGATACCATCATTTGCTGGCTTACAGGATATACGCTAAAGCAATTGCAACAACACATCGATGAACAAACAGATTTTGAAAATTTTTTCGCCCATGCACCGCAACTCAATCCAAATGTTTCAAAAATTACAGGTGTAATTTGCGGGTATCGTGTAGAAGAGATCGAAGACAAGCTCATGCAAAAGGTTCGTTATTTAGATAAGTTGATAGATGAATTGGCAAAAGGAAAGACAATGGAAAAGATTTTAAGGAAGTAAGTAGAATCAGCAACCATATAACCTCTGTGCTCTCTGTGTAAAATCTTTGTGATCTCTGTGGTAAAAAATAAAACCCTGCCTACCGTCAGGCAGGCGCAGAGAACACGGAGGAATACAACACAAAGTACACTGAGAAGGTTGTCAAGTAACAGCATCTTTCTTCCATAGTTTTTCGGATCAACAACAGAATTTAAAACTTTCCTGTTGTTTGCAAATTCATTTATTTCTACCTTACGCTAATGAAAGCTGTCATTCGCCTCAGATATGGATCACCCGAAAAAGTATTAAGTATAAAAGAGATTGATAAGCCAACTCCGAAGGATGACGAAGTGTTGGTAAAGGTATATACAGCCAGTGCAAACAGAAGCGATTATCATGTGCTAACAGGTAAACCTTTTTTCATGCGGTTCTTTACCGGGTTATTCAAACCGAAATTAACTATTACAGGTTCTGATTTTGCAGGTGAGGTTGAAGCAACTGGTGCTGCGGTTACTTCTTTTAAAGCTGGTGATAAAGTAATGGGCTTTGGCGGTGCACTTTGCATTGGTTCGCATACAGAATACATAACATTTTCTGAAAGCAATGGAATTGTTTTGATGCCCGGTAATATAACATATGAACAAGCCGCAGCTTGCCTCGAAGGAACTTATTATTCTGCTGCCGCTATTAATCATCTGAAGCCAACCGCCGGGCAAAAAGCATTGGTGTATGGCGCAACGGGTGCTATTGGTTTGGCTGATGTACAGTTTTTAAAATACTATGGTTTATATGTTACAGCGGTTTGTAGTGGGGAGCATATCGAACTGGTAAAATCATTAGGAGCTGATAAAGTAATTGATTACAAAACGCAGGATTTTACAAAAGATGAAGAACGCTATGATTATGTTTTTGATGCAGTTGACAAAACCGGTTTTCTCAAATGCAAACGACTATTAAAAAAGAATGGAATTTATACTTCATCCGGCGGATTTGAGTACCTGCTCTGGAATCTAATCACAAAAATAACTGGCAGAAAAAAAGTTTTATTTATAGTACCAAAAGACATCAAAGGTAATCTTGAGTTTATCAAAAAATTGATTGAAGAAGGACACTTCCACCCGGTGATAGATAGGATATACCCGCTTGATAAAATAGCAGAAGCGTTTATCTATGTCGGCACACATCAGAAAATAGGAAATGTTATTATTAAGATGAATGCCTGAGATGAAAACTAAGTCATTCGTTTGCCCGGTTCCGTAATTCTTCTTACCAAAAACCGAAAAACTGTAGCACTCTTTTTTATTCTTACAACTTATAATTAAAAAATCCTTAACTCACACTACAAAAATATTTTCATAAAGAAGAATGTCAGCGGTAATAAAAAAATAAAAACAATGGAACATAAAGTAAAATCAATCCGACCATTCATCGGTGCAAAAAACTTTGAACTGTCAAGGAGTTTTTACCGGGACCTGGGTTTTCAAGAAAGTATTCTGACATCGAAGATGTCTTATTTTAAAACGGAGGGATTCGGATTTTATTTACAAGATGCTTATGTTAAAGATTGGATAGATAATTCTATGATTTTTTTAGAAGTTGATGACGTTGGTCGTTATTGGAACGAACTGTTAGTTTTAGAACTGACAACTAAATATGAAAATGTAAAACTGATATCAATCCGGGAATTAGATTGGGGTAGAGAATGTTTCTTGCATGACCCTTCCGGAATTCTCTGGCATATTGGAGAATTTTCTAAGTAAAGTAAAAATAATTTTATAAAACCCTCAACTTGGTTCGTTTCCGTTACTAAATAAGACGCCCCGATGCGGGGAGATACGAATCACGCCAATTACACAGTGGTTGCTGTTTCATTAACAGTATCTTTCTTTCAAAGTTCTTCGCACCAACAACCGAATAACCTCTGTGCTCTCTGTGTAGAAACTTTGTGTCCTCTGTGGTAAAAAAAATTAAACCACAGAGAACACTGAGGTAAACACACAAAGTACACGGAGGAAGTTGTCGATGTCCCGGTATCAGCGTCTTTTATTGTTTTACTGTTTACGATCCTGCGAAAGGTGTCTTGAAGATGCCGATTGCAAGTTCTAACCAAATAAGGAGGAACACTGCCAGAATAACTACAAGGATAGCGAACCGGTACACGGATTTGTTTACCTTCCTAATTACATACTCACATATAAGACCGGTGCCAAGCAGCAGTACACCTGCAACGACAAAATCAAACAGTTTCCAATTCACTTCATCTCTGAACTGCATTGCAATTAAGGTATGAGCAATAGAATCACTACTGTGAGCACAATGCCGATAAGCCTTTTGTTTTTCATAATCATAAATTTTTTACTCCATCCGCCCGGGATCTTCCGGTGTAGAAACTACAGCATAAATATTTGTAAAGGCAGACTCAGGAACTTAAGAGGTTTATGCAATTTCGTAAATAATATCAGTATCTATTAATATAGTTCTTTACCCATTCAACCCCCACTTACTGTGCGGCAGGAAAAGCAGTCTGTTATCGCAGTGTCGTGTCTTTGTGTGAAATTCGAAGTTCTTCATTTGATTCTTTCGTACCGGGTTTGTCAGGTAAACGCATCCTTATTTACATCCAGATTCCAATTACTTGTAAGATTCATTACATTATAATCTTTGGTTCTATTTTTGCCTTCCTGCCTGAAAGTTCACTAACCAGCTGACAAATAATGAAAAAAATATTAAAAATTGCAGGCATTACCCTTATTGTTCTGATTGCATTAGCTTTTATCATCCCTGTAGTTTTTAAAAATCAAATACAGGCATTGGTAAAAAAAGAAATTAATAAAGGCCTGAATGCAAAAATTGATTTTTCTGATGTGAAGCTTTCTTTTTTTCGCCATTTCCCTAAAGCAGGAATTGTAGTTGAGGATTTAACCATTGTTGGTTTAAATGAATTTGCAGGTGACACATTAATTGCTGCAAAAAAAATTGATGCTTCTGCAGGGCTCTTCAGCGTTTTGAAAGGAAAAGATATTAAAGTATCGGAACTTTCCATTGAATCGGCCCGCATACATGCACTGGTAACTGAAGAAGGGAAAATGAACTGGGACATTTTAAAAGCAAGTGGGGATTCTGATACATCGGCCTCTGTATTTAAAATGAAATTGAAAAAATATGAAATCAAGAATGGCTACCTGTTGTATCGTGATGAAAAGTCAAACACTTTCATAGAAGCATTAAGTCTTAACCATACAGGCAGCGGCGATCTTACAGCTGATATCTATACACTTTCCACAGTTACCAGTGCTGAATCTGCAAGTTTGACGCAAGATGGAATTCCTTACCTTCTCAATACAAAAACGGATATTGTAACCGATATTAAAATTGACAACAAAACAAACACCTATACTTTTAAATCAGGTGATATTGTATTAAACAATTTAAAATTAGCTGCCGAAGGATTTATCCAGATGGTGAATGACAGTACATTCAAAATGGATTTTACATTCAAATCCCCTTCCAATGATTTTAAAAATATTTTATCAATGGTTCCCGCCGTGTACACTAAAGATTTTTCAACGATCAAAACAAGTGGTAAAGCCATTTTTAATGGATTTGTAAAAGGTACTTACACGCCGCAGCAAATGCCGGCCTATGAAGTCAATCTTGAAGTTACGGATGGATCTTTTCAATATCCTGATTTACCCAAGCCGGTTAAAAATATTCAGTTGTCATTAAAAGCAAGTAATCCCGATGGACAACCTGACAATGCCATAGTAGATATTTCCAAAGGCCACCTGGAAATGGATAATGAACCCTTTGATTTTCGTTTCATTTATAAAAATCCTGAAACAACACAATTGATTGATGCTGCTGCGAAAGGAAAACTGGATTTATCGCAGCTATCAAAATTTATTAAGCTGGAGGATGGAACAAAACTATCAGGACTTGTGTGGGCTGATGCTTTTGTAAAAGGCCCATTGAAAGCTTTGCAACAGCAGACAGGATCTTTTATTGCCGGCGGTTTTTTTGATATTAAAAATCTTTTTTATTCCGACAATAGTTTTCCGCAGCCAATTAAGAACGGAAATATAAAAGCAACTTTAGAAAACAATGGTGGCATAGCAGACAATACAATAATTAATATTTCCACAGGTCATATAGAAGTAGGCAACGACCCTGTTGATTTTTCACTTCAACTCCGTAATCCTGTTACTTCAGTTGATTTTTTCGGTCATGCGAAAGGCCGGTTTACATTAGATCATCTTAAACAATTTACAAAATTAGAAGCTGGCACCAGTATCAGTGGTGTACTGAATGCTGATCTTGATTTTGCAGGAAATAAAACTGCTATTGATCAAAAACAATACGATAAAATTTTATTGAATGGAACAGCCGGGCTTGCTAACCTTAAATATAAATCAAACGAATATCCATCGGGAATTAATATTGCCGGTACTCAGCTTCTGTTCAATCAAAAAAATGTAACACTTAGTAACCTGAGTGGAAATTATCTCGGTACAAATTTTACCGCAACCGGTGTTTTAAATAACCTGGTTGGTTTTGCTATGCAGGAGGAGCCGTTAACCGGCAACCTGGTAGTAAATGCAGATAAAATGAACCTGAACGACTGGATGGGGACATCGGATTCTACTACCACAACCACCAATACATCCGGTAACCCATTTTTAGTTCCGGCTGATATAAACTTAACGATTAAAACATCAGTAGGTAAAGTAAAATATGATAAAGTTGATTACAATAATGTGAATGGTACATTGGTAATGAATGATGAGAAAATCACTTTGCAAAATATAAAGACAGAAGTACTGGACGGAAATGCAGTTGTAAACGGTTCATATTCTACCAAACTAAATAAAAAAGAACCGGATATCGGTTTGAGTTATGATATAAAAGATATGGATGTACAAAAAGCATTCTTGTCATATAATACGATACAGGCTTTGATGCCGATTGGGAAATTTCTTGCGGGTAAACTTAGCTCCCAACTTTCTTTAACAGGAAACCTAAATGGCAATATGATGCCAGATCTCAGCAGCCTGAGTGGAAAAGGAAATTTATTATTGTTGCAGGGAGTATTGAAAAAATTTGCACCGCTTGAAAAATTAGCCGCTGTATTGCATATAGACCGGCTTAAATCTATCAGTATAAAAGATATCAAAAATTATATTGAGTTTGCGAACGGAAGAGTATTGGTAAAACCCTTTACGATAAAAATTGAAGGCATCGAAATGATGAT
>JANOFP010000550.1:0-3929 GCA_031413675.1 Bacteroidota bacterium | reverse complement strand
ACAAAAAAAAAGAAACACAATTTATCAGCGAAGCAGATTGTATTATTTCTTTGACAGAAGCGGGGGAAAAGGAAATAATGAACTGGAAAAGTTACAATCCAAAAATTCCATTACAGGTTATACCCTGTTGTGCCGATATGAATCTTTTTTCGGTTGTTACAGCCGATCAAAAAAAGAAAAGCCGCTCATTACTCGGTATTGAAAATGAAAGATTGGTTTTAAGTTATCTGGGTTCGGTGGGTGCATGGTATATGCTCGATGAAATGCTTTTATTGTTCCGGCATATTAAATTTAAATATCCTGATGCCCTTTTTTTATTTGTTACGCATTCCAACCCCGCAATGATTTTATCTAAAGCAAAAGAACTGGAGTTGAGTGAAAAAGATATAATCATAACCGAAGCATCAAGACAACAGGTCCCGGATTTTATTAAAGCATCCGATATCAGCGTTTCGTTTATCAAACCTGTTTATTCAAAAATATCCAGTTCGCCTACCAAACTCGGCGAAGTGCTTGCGATGGGAATACCCGTAATCAGCAATTCAGGAGTAGGCGATGTAAAGCCAATAATCGAAAATGCAAACGGTGGAATTGTAATTGACAATTTCAATGAAAGTGATTATCAAAAAATCGTTTCATCAATTGAGAATTTACTTCTATTAAAACCAATGGGAATAAGGAATGCTATTCAGCATGTTTACAGTCTCGAAAATGGGATTATGCTGTATAAAAAAATGTATAACAAAATATTTTATAAACAATAATCAATAAACACAATGGCCTCTGTTCATTCGCCTATCCGAAAATTTCTTAAACCCATTCTTTTTAAACTCTTTGGCAATTCACTTTATCCCTGGTTTCAGTACAAAGCCAAGGTGCGGGATATTGAAATGAAACTGGTAGAAGAAAAAGAAATGGAATTGTTGCCGTACTTTATAAATAAAAATACCGAAGCAATAGATATAGGGGCTAACTACGCATATTTTACCGTGCGGATGGCGCAACTGGGAAGTAAGGTTTATGCGTTTGAACCCATTCCATTTACATTTAAAGTATGTAAAATGGTAGTGAATCATTACAAACTCAACAATGTAACTTTATACCAGAACGGTGTGGGAGAAAAAAATGAAACGCATAAATTCAATGTGCCCATTATGGATTTTGGTGCTATCAGCGCAGGCCAGGCTCACTTTGGTGATAGAAATGATGAGGGAGAGGGGAAAGAAATACATGCCAACTATCATAAAACGGAAGTGATAGATTGCGAAGTGGTGGCATTAGATACATTGTCCAAAGATTACAATCATATCAGCTTTATAAAAATTGATATTGAAGGGGCAGAATATTTTGCATTGAAAGGAATGAAAAATCTTGTGGAAAAATTTAAGCCTGTAATTTTGCTGGAGATAAACCCCTTCTTCTTAAAAGGGTTTAACCTGTCTGACTTGCAAATGAAAGAATATATTTCTTCAATGGGGTATAAGACGTTTGTGTATGATGAAACAATAAAGAAACTATGTACCTGGGATAAAGAGTTTACCGAGGCCAACTATATCATCATTCATAAGGAAAAATTATCTTCTTACAATAATTTAATTGATCATGGAAAATAATCTTCAATCGTACATCCGGTTTTTTAAAACTGCATTTAAGAATAACAAGTACCGCACTGCCCACCAGATCATTAAAGAGAAAATGGTGGAGATGGCAAAAGATAAAGAAATTCTTTTTGAAATTATCCGGCAGAACCTTTCGAAGCCAGGTTTTTTTTCGCAGAAAAGAATAAACCCGGTAATCGCATTAGATATTTTTAATGGGAAAGATTTTTCTATTGTAGCACATTGCTGGGTGCCATTGCCCGATCGGGCAACAAATATTACGCATCAAAGTGTTCATCATCACGGCCGGCTATTACTTACCTCTGTTGCACCGTTGGGTGATGGATATGAATCCGTACTATTCAAACAAGGTTATGAATTGGACAGGGAAAAGGGGATAGCAAATATGCAGATTGGAAAAATTTATAAAAACCCGCAATACAATATTGAGTTTATTGATAACAATACGCCACATGTTGTTTTTTACCCAACTGATTTTGCTATTACGTATGCATTGTGGAGTTACGATAAAAAAGATGGTATCATTGCTTTATTGCGCAGGTCAAAATTAATGCAGGCAAATAAAAAAATAATTATTGGTGTATTGAAGAAGTTAGGAATTGCCAAAACCGTTGGAGTAAATGTGGTGGACTACTTTGATTTTTATCCCGATGGAGGGTCACTCAGAGCTATGAAGGAAAGAGTGATGTACCCCGTGGGAAGTCATGAAAATTTTGTACATCATATATTTTATATTTTGTATAAAACAGGATTCAACGATAAGCCTTTTTTAGATGGGTTAAAAAAAACACTGAGTAGTACAGAACTTGCAGCAATTGAAAAGCCAATGACACGATTCTTGAATAATGAAGTACTTGAAGACAGGTTTGACCCTGCTCATTTAAATATTGCTAAAATAAATTTTACAAAAGAAGAGTTGCTGAAATGCTTTGGTCAGAATGCCTGAACCTATGAAGATACTTTTCTTAACTCCCTATCCTTATAATAAAGCCCCGAGTCAACGGCTAAAGTTTGAACAGTACTATTCCTATTTTGAAAAGGAAGGTTACCAGGTTCATAAGGCTGCTTTTGTAAGTAATAGTTTCTGGAATATAATTTATAAGAAAGGACATTATTTTAAAAAAGTAATTTATTCCATTACCGGTTATTTGCGCCGCATTGCAATTCTCTTTTCTGTTCCAAAATATGATGTAGTATATATTCACCTATGGGTTACACCTTTTGGTCCTCCAATATTTGAATGGCTGGTAACAAAATTGGCAAAAAAAGTCATTTATGATATAGATGATCTTATCTATCTCAGTTACGAAAAAGGGCTTTTGAAATTATTAAAAGGGAAAACAAAACCGCTCTATCTTATTCGTCATGCCAATCATGTTATTACCTGCACACCTTTTCTCGATGAATTTGTAAAAAAATATAACGCCAATACAACAGATATCTCTTCAACCATCAATTCAGAAACTTACCAGCCGGTAAATAAATATGATAACAGTAAAAAAACGGTTATAGGCTGGAGCGGAAGCCACAGCACTTCGCGGTTTCTATATTTACTTACTGATATTTTAAAAGAAGTTTATAGAGTACATCCATTTAAATTGCTTGTGATGGGTGATAAAAATTTCAAAATTGAGGGCCTTGAAATAGAAGCAGTGGAATGGACGGATGCTATTGAAATTTCCACGCTGCAAAAAATGGATATTGGATTATATCCCCTGCCACTGAATGATAAATGGGTATTGGGAAAAAGCGGATTGAAAGCATTGCAATATATGATGCTTGGTCTTCCGGTAGTGGCTACAGCTATTGGTGCAAATTTCAGAGTGATAGAAAATAATGTTTCTGGGTTTTTGGTAACTGCATCCGAAGAATGGAAAGAGAAACTACTCTTATTATTGAAGGATGCTGAACTGAGAAAAAAAATTGGTTCTGAAGCAAGAAAGAAAGCGGAAGCTGAATTTTCTATTCAAGCGACAGCACCGGTTTATATCAATATAATCAGAATTGTCGCCATCTCTAATTAATAATGATTGATCATATAAAATAGATTTATGCAAACGCATCTCAAAAAGAAAGATTTTGAAATTCTGGATTCTATCCGTGGAATAGCATCTTTATATGTTGTTATAGCGCATTGCAGGGGAACTGCATGGATGGGAGGTAGTGAGTTTATGAAAATGTTTCCCCGCAACACATGGGATTTAGGAGATTATCTGATCTTTGGAACCAGCATGCTCACCCGATTAGCAGTTGAGTTCGTAATAGTATTTTTTGTGTTATCAGGATTTTCCATTGCACATAGTCTATCTG
>JANOFP010000549.1:0-2292 GCA_031413675.1 Bacteroidota bacterium | reverse complement strand
AGTTTAGCTCAGTTGGTTTAGAGCATCTGCCTTACAAGCAGAGGGTCGGCGGTTCGACCCCGTCAACTCCCACAAAGCCTTGATTTTTTCAAGGCTTTTTCATTTCAACTCCTCCACGACTCTCAATCGCTTTGAAGGCAGTATAAAATCTTTTGGATACTTTTTCATATAACGCCAGAGGATACCAAAAAATTCAGGATAATCTTTCAGTTTAATACCACGGCTGCGGATGGCGACTGTAAAAGCAAAAACAAAACTGATAAGGAAGTTAAAAAAGCCGATCAACAATACACCGCCCAGGATAGTAAGCAAATAACCAAAAGCAACATTATTATCTACCCCATACATACCGATAGAAGTATTGGCGGCCGAAATGGTGATATGTCGTATATCAAATGGAATTCCCAGAAATTTTCCTAAAGGCCCCGCTACACCAAGAAAAAAACCGAGTGCAACACTTCCAGAAATTGCACCCGCATGTTTCTCCACCACATTTGCAATCCAATTTAATTTACGGGGCGACATAGTATTTACAAATGCATGATTATTTTTTATCCGCTCTGCTACTTTTCCATTTACAATATGATTTTCTACATAACCTGCCACGAGTCCGCTGAGAAATAAAAAGAATCCGGTGAAACAGGCAAAGAGTAATGCAAGACTATTAAAGGGATGCTGATCATGCAGCATCTTTATTGCAGCATCACCCGCAGCTAATTTATAACCCATGCCCAAATGAAAAAGCCATGCAAGAATATAGGTAAGCGGAAATACAACAATTAAGTTTCCGGCAAATGATGCGATTTGACTGCGGCTTACTTTTGCGATTGTAATAACCAGGTTTCGAATATCTGGTCTGTCTCCCAATTTTTTCATATCAATAGACGCAGCAACTGCCGAAGCCGTATATGCCGGTTGCTTGGTTGCCAATGTTGATTTAGTTTGATCAATTAAAATAAACCCAAGTGAATAATTGACACCGTATAAAAAGCCCTGTCCGAAAAGAGGAAATTTCATTAGCCCAATCATGTTTTTCAGGATGGCAATAAAAGAAATAATCAATCCTCCACCTAATGCACTAAAAAAAAGCTGACGAAACCCTTTGGTTGTATTGGTAATATATTGTTCGCCCCTTTTACCTTTATGCTCAGCTATCTGGTAAGCTAGTAATCCAAGATTTTGATTTAAAAACTCTCCTAAACTATATTTTCTATTTTCATTTCTTACTACAGTTTGAAAATAAGAAATGAAACGTTGGGTATTAAATTCTTCATTGCTGTCCAATACATCCAGTATTATAAACATTCTTTCTATCTGCTGTTGCAGTCGGACTAACAAAAATGTTTGCGCAAGACTGGTTCCGTTTTTTATTCTTTGCTCACGTATCCACACTATACTCTGGCGACAGTTGTGTAATGATTCTTCAATATTTGCCAGAAGTATTTTATTATCTGCTTCGCTATGAGACGCAAATCTTTCCAGGTAAAGGTTTATCAATCGGTTTTGCTCAAGGAAAGGCTCAATAATATCATCTACATTATCCAAATGTTGTATCACTTCTTTTTCCAAACCAATCGTAGCAACACGATAAGAAAGGACTTGTAATGAACGGTTCAGTTGATTTTGGATTTTCCGTTCTGTCAGATTAACCTGCACGCCAAGCATTTCAAAAAATTGACCCCACAGTTGCTGATCAATTTTCGTTACCCATTTATAATCCGACTTCAGATAAAAAACACGGTTGATAACAAAAAGAAAATCATTTGGCTTTTGTAAAGCAGGTAAAATTTTATGTTTCAGTTTCCCGGTAAGTTCCTGAACAAATCCCCTTGAATGAATAATGCCACTCTCAATTAATGCCGGAATGATATTGCTTTGAGAAAATTGGGTGAGCAAGGAACGGCGGATGGCAAACAACATACTCCTGTCCTGCTGCAATTGAAATAAAAGTGCTTTGAATTTTAACTCAGCTTCTTCAATTTTTTTGGGTGATGAAGGGCGGATTTTTTTTACCAACTGAACCAATAACTCAAGGCTACGGCTGCTGCTGTCAATCGAAAATACCAGGGCATCCTGTTTTTTGACAGCTTTTGTTTTATCCTTTTTTCTAAACCCGAATTTTGCCATGGCTAATGATTCCAAAAATAGACATTAAACGGCTTGCAATTGTTGCTTGATATATTAAGAATCTATAGTCAAGAATCGGAGAATCTCAATGCAAATACTTTCACAAAATCCGCAAAACCGAAACGCGTTGAGAGTTTCATAAGAAAAATTGAAAAGAATTTATGG
>JANOFP010000548.1:0-3952 GCA_031413675.1 Bacteroidota bacterium | reverse complement strand
AGGCCGTGAAGTCCCGGGTCCGCGCCGTCGCGGTAGCGACACCGCGACAGCTCGGCCCAGCGCAGGACCTCGGGAGGGCCCGAGCAGTCGGTCACTTCAACGGTTGGGCATTCGGAAAATGGAAGCCTTTATTATTTGTCTTGTTGCGATTATTGGTTTATCATTTCTGGTAGAAATTATTTTAGCAAAACCTGATTTAGGAGAAGTAGTAGTTGGTTTTATTCCATCTATTCCGAACGATACAGCACTCTATATTGCCATCGGTATAATTGGTGCTACGGTAATGCCGCATAATCTTTACTTGCATTCTGCATTAGTGCAAACAAGAAAAATAAAAAGAGATGAGCAAGGAATACGACGGGCATTGAAACTAAATTTTATTGATAGTACCATTGCATTGAATCTCGCTTTTTTTGTAAATGCAGCAATATTGGTATTGGCAGCAACTGTTTTTTATAAATCCGGAAGAACGGATGTGGCTGAAATAAAAACCGCCCATGAATTACTGGAACCAATGCTCGGTTCAAATCTTGCTCCCACCCTTTTTGCAATTGCACTCATCGCATCGGGTCAAAGCTCAACAATAACGGGTACACTTGCCGGGCAAATTGTAATGGAAGGATATTTAAAATTACGAATCAGTCCCTGGGTAAGGCGATTGATGACCCGGTTGATTGCAATTATACCAGCCGTAATTGTAATTTTAATTAATGGTGAAAATAATATTGACAGTTTATTGATATTAAGCCAGGTTATCTTAAGCCTTCAATTAGGTTTTGCCATCATACCCCTTATTCATTTTACCAGCGATAAAAAAACAATGGGTAAATTTGTTATCAAACCATGGGTTATTTTTCTTGCAAGCCTCATTACAATTGTATTGGTTTATCTCAATATCCGGATGGTGGTGGACCAGACAAGCAGCTTTTTTACAACATCGGATAATTTATTTTGGAAAGCCATAATTGTATTGGCAGGCATATTTTATATATCGCTTCTTATAATTGCGATTGTTTATCCATTACTTGGCAAAAAGAAAAAACCTGTTTCATTGGAAATGCATAAAGAAACGATTATACCGGAAGAAATACCTGTCCCTGTTTATAATAGAATTGCCGTAGCATTAGATTTTAGTGAACATGATCAGAAGTTGATTGTAAATGCAATTGGCCAGGGAAATAAAAATTCAACTTTTGTTTTAGTTCATATCGTAGAAAGTGCATCGGCAAGATTGTTGGGCAATGAAAGCGATGATATGGAATCAAGAAAAGATCAGGAACGATTAAATAATTATATAGAACAACTGAAATTAAAGGGATTCGATGCCGTTGGCATTTTAGGTTTTCAGTCAAGAGCTAAGGAAATTATCCGGATTATTAAAGAACAAAAAGCCGACATGCTGGTGATAGGAGCACATCGCCATACGGGAATTAAAGATTTGCTATATGGTGAAACAGTAAACACCGTGCGGCATGAAATAAATATTTCGGTACTGATTGTAAATTTATAAAATAACTATATGTGGTACGAAGTAGCAATAGTTTCACTCTTGTTTGCAACGGGTCATATTGTATTTGGACATTTTGAAGAAAGGACACCAAAATGGAGAAAGCTTTTAAAGCTTGCTCTTTTCATTGGAATATCATTAGCCATTTCCTATTATTCGGGAAGAAACGGGTTTCATATTTTTTTAGGTATAATGACAATTCCAGTATTAATTATTCATATCTGGTGGTTGCCCAAAAAAGGAATTAATGGATGGACAGGTGAACCAAAAGAAAAATATTATGAATTGAGAGGATGGTCTAAAAAGTACACTTTAAAGAAGAATGACTAAACCAATTCATTTTTTTGCAAAAGCAATTTAAATCGGCTAAATGTTTCGGAAGTGATATTAAGATATGAGGCAAGATATTTTTGAGGCACCCGCTGCAGCATTTGCGGTTGATGAGTTACATAATCAATAAACCGCCCCCGCATCGATTTTGATAGCATTCCGTACCTGCGTTCATCTTTTTTTACATACATACTTTCCATCATAAGCCTGCCCAGCCTTTCACCCTTTGGAAAATAGTTCAAAGCATCCTGCATTTTATCATATCTCAGCGAAATCATGGTTACCGGCTCCAGTGCTTTTAAATAAACAAGTGAAGGTGTTCGGGTTAAAAAAGAAATTTCAGATTGAATGATATGTCCTTCTGTACTTAGCTGTAATATGATTTCTTTATTTTTCACTTTTACATATTTAGCCACAATACCCGACACCATCATATTAAGATAATCATCCACCTCACCAAAATTTACAATCAGCTCTTTTCTACTAAACTGCCGAAACTCACAATATTGCATGAGCTCATTTACTTCACTCGTCGACATAACCATAAACTTGCTGAAATATTTTGCAATAAATTCAAGAGAAGATTGGCTTATATTATTTAAATCGTTCACTTGCTACGAATCAATTGTTACTTTAATTTTTTTTTCAAGCATCAGGTGTTTCATACGGCTAAAAGTTTCTTGTTTAATATTTAAATAGGATGCTAAATATTTTTGAGGAACCCGCAATAACAAATCTGAGTTTTCTGATACAAACTTTACAAACCGCTGCTGCACAGAAAGGCGTACGCTGTCAAGAATATGGGTCTCCTGCTCCACCAAAAAATGTGAAATAATTATTCTTCCAACTTTTTCCCATTTTTTATTGTCACTGCAAAAAAGGCTTTCAAGATTGCTCTTTGAAATTCTGAAAGTTGTTGTAGGCTCCATAGCTTCTATTACATACCTGGAAGGTAACCCGGAAAAAAAAGAAGCGGATGAACCGATCACCCCTCCTTCCTTTACAATATGCGTAATGATTTCTTCATCCTCTTTATAAAAATATCGGCGGATAATTCCTTTGGAAACAAAATGCAGATAATTCTCCATTTCCCCAATTTCAGTCAGATGCTCTTTCTTCTTAAAATTACATTCCTCCAGTTTACTCATTAAAATCTCAAAGTCAGCTGGTGTTACAGTTATATGTTTGTTCAAAAAGTTAAACAACGATGTAAGCATATGGCAAGGTAGATATTACAAATATAAACCGATCAAATATATTTTTTCACTTATCGGTATTGTGTGACATAAATCACTTTGCAAGATTGCCTCAATTCCTGTAGGTTTGCGCCTCAAACAAGAAATCTATTTTATGGCAAATAAAATCAAAGTGGCCAATCCAGTTGTAGAGCTGGATGGCGATGAAATGACAAGAATTATCTGGAAATTTATAAAAGAAAAATTGATTCTTCCTTACCTGGATGTAGATATTAAGTACTACGATTTGGGCGTAGAATACCGAGACCAGACCAATGACCAGGTTACGGTAGATGCAGCAAATGCAATTAAAGAATTTGGGGTGGGTATAAAATGCGCCACAATTACTCCCGATGAACAAAGAGTAGAAGAATTTAAATTAAAACAAATGTGGAAGAGCCCGAATGGTACGATCCGCAATATTTTAGATGGCACCGTATTTCGTGAGCCGATTGTAATTAATAATATTCCAAGATTGGTTACCAACTGGACTGCACCTATTATCGTTGGTCGTCATGCATTTGGTGATCAGTACAGAGCAACTGATACGGTGATAAAAGGAAAAGGAAAACTCACCATGACATTTACCCCTGAGGGCGGAGGTGAACCCCAGGTATTTGAAGTTTATAATTTTAAAGGCGATGGTGTAGCAATGAGCATGTACAATACTGATGAAAGTATTACAGGATTTGCAAGAAGCTGTTTCAATATGGCACTTAGTAAAAAATGGCCCCTCTACCTTTCTACAAAAAATACGATTCTAAAAAAATATGATGGCCGTTTCAAAGATATTTTTGAAGAAATTTTTCAAAATGAATTTAAAATAAAATTTGATGCTGCAGGCATTGTATATGAACATCGCTTGATTGATGATATGGTA
>JANOFP010000547.1:0-2191 GCA_031413675.1 Bacteroidota bacterium | reverse complement strand
AATGAAGTGCCTTGCGCCTGGTGCTGTGTAAAACCTAAAAAGAAAATTAATGCAGGTACAATTATCAATCCCCCGCCTACACCAACCAATCCACTTAAGATGCCCGCTGCCACACCAATGGCTAGCAATAGCAAAACAGTTTCCGTATTCATATTCTTAAATTTATTTTGCATTATACCAATTGTAAATATTAAACATTCCAACAGGTTCGTGGTAAAATACCGAGAGCCAAAGAGACAGTGCTTTTCCATTCACGAAAAGTTGGAACCGGTGGGCTATTTTATTTGGCGATTCGGTATTAGTTGTTACCATATTCTTTTTTGTATAGTGCAATAGCTTCATTAATCACATTGCAGGCTATCACTTTTTCCTGAAAATTATCAATCACCACTTTTTTGTTTTCCAAAACTTTGTATTGTTCAAAAAAATTGCGAAGCTCTGCCAAAAAATGTGGCGGCATATCACTCATGCTGGTAATATGACTTACCGAAGGGTCTTTTGCAGCTACGGCAATTATTTTATCATCCTGCATACCCATATCTATCATTTGCATATTGCCAATTACATTTGCTTTTACCAGGCACAGCGATTGTAAAGGTTGCGAACAAAGTACAAGTATATCCAACGGGTCGCCATCCAGACCCAATGTTTGTGGTATAAATCCATAATTGATGGGGTAATGAAATGAAGAATGAATCACTCTGTCTAATCGGATAAGACCTGTTTCTTTATCCACTTCGTACTTTGTACGTGAGCCTTGTGGTATTTCAATTAAGCCATCTACGGTTTCGGGTGCATCCTTTCCATAATGGGCACCATGCCATGGATGTAATGTTTTATTCATAAAAAATAGATTATTTAAAAATTTTAATACCCGCCCAGGTTGCCAGTAAGCCCAGCAATACACTGGCCCCGATATATAAAAAGAACAAACCTGTTTTATCCTGCTTCAATAAATTCATTCCATCTAATGTAAAGGCAGAAAAAGTAGTAAAGCCGCCACAAAGCCCGGTCATTAACAGTAACTGCCATTGCGAATTAAAAGAACTATTTTTTGATGCAATTGAAAAAAATACACCAATTAAAAAACAGCCTGTAATATTTATGACGAAAGTTCCAACCGGGTAAGAATAATTTACATTCGTTCCAATCCATTTTTGGCAAAGAAAACGAAGCACAGATCCTGCGCCACCTCCCACTGCAACAAACAAGATGTCTTTTATCATTTCAATGTATCTTTTGAAAGTAATCGCTGCATCGCAGTATCATAATCATGTTCATACAAATATTTTAAATCAACTAGCCAGTTGTTGTTTTGTTTTAAAATACGCAGTGTATCCGGGTTGTTCATAAAAGAATTGGAATAAATTACAATCGCCAGGCTGTCTTTTATTTTTTCTTCCGATGAATGTATTATGATGGATGAATTTGCATACCCTTCTTTTTTCACCGTATCTAATTTTTGATATGCAGTTGCTGCATAGTTCAGGTATTGAATATTGGCAGTATCAATCAGCATATATTTTTTTGCTAAATCAAAATTACCTTCCAATGCTGCTTTCAAAAAATTCCGGGTGGCATCATTCAGCCCGGATGAGTGAAGTGTTTCCTGTGTCTGACTCGTATTATTACAGGCAATCAGTAAGGATGCAGATAGTAACAAAGACAAAATATTTTTCATAATATGCAAGCTAACAAAAAACCCGCAATCAAATTTTTAACTGCGGGTTTCTTTGTATGAATGTTAATTTATCTTCTCTGGTGTTGTTCCGGATCGTTTTCCACTCTCTCTTTATCATATGCTCTTAAAATTGCTTTCACCAGTTTATGACGTACTACATCATCTTCATCCAATTCAATATGACCAATGCCATCTACATCTTTTAAAATCCGCACGGCAGTGTGTAAACCACTTCGTTGATTTCTTGGCAAGTCAATTTGCGTTACATCACCGGTAATAATTGCTTTTGCACTGGAGCCGATACGGGTTAAAAACATTTTTAATTGCAGGTCAGTCGCATTTTGTGCTTCATCCAGAATGATGAATGCATTATCAAGTGTACGGCCACGCATATAAGCCAGCGGTGCAATTTCAATGGTACGTGTACTCATATAATACCCCAGTTTATCGGCGGGTATCATATCATCGAGTGCATCATACAGCGGACGTAAATACGGATCAATCTTTTCT
>JANOFP010000546.1:0-5292 GCA_031413675.1 Bacteroidota bacterium | reverse complement strand
GAGGGAGGACCGGCCGAACCCCTCCGTGGTTCCGGGGCGCAAGGCGCGCGCAACGTCCGGGGGATTCTCTCCCTGGGGCAGAGGGCCGGGGTGACCGCTTTGAGATAAAGTAGCATTCGTAACAGCAGTACCATTTGTTGTAGCACCCGGAATATCATTCCAGGAAACTCCAATATTTGTACTCAACTGCCATTGATAAGTTAAGTTTAAGCCAGTAGCTGTAATGTTGAAAGTTGTATTTGCACCCTGACAAATAACTCTAGCCACAGGCTGAACAGTTATTACCGGAGGCGCAGAAGTTGTTAATGTAACACTTGAACTTACTGAACATCCTAATATATCTCTGGAAGTAAATGTATATGTGTTAACTCCTATAGCGGCACCACTTACAGTGAAACTTGCGTTTTCGCTATTTACACCCGTTGATGCATTTTGTACAATTGTACCCGATCCGGTTAAAGTATGTGTATAAGCGCCGGCAATAACCAATGCCCAACTTTCAAGTGTACCAAAATCACCACCTGCATTGTCAGAAACATTTAATGTCCATGTTCCTGCACCGCTACATGGGAATGTAAATCCTGTCCAAGGATGTGTTACTCCCGGATTCGCATCATTAGAAGGTTGATAGGTACCCGGAGCAATGACGCCACCGCCAGACTCTGGAACAATAGTGGCACCAGCCAAATCAAATAAATAAGTCCCTGTAAAGTCTGCATTATTGCCAAATGCAGTTAGTGGTACACCCGGACGATGCATCAGGAATGTAGTTCCGCATGGACTAGTTAATGTCAATATTAAATCACCTACCCAGGTATGACCCGAATTTACAGTTAACTGTACTTTCATATTCGTAGCAGCAGCAAAATTTATTGCTGGTGCTGTTATTGAAGCATTGATACCAGCAGGTGTATTATCCGGAACAGCTATGTTTAATAAACCAGAAGATAAAATAACTGAATTTGTAACTGTACCACCATTGGCAGTACCCGTAATAGTAGATGGAGCAGGTGTACAAACTGTAGCTGGTGTAGCAACAACTGCGGTATGAGTAATTGGCGGGCTTACATAAAGATGAGCTGCGTTTGAAGTTAAATTACCACATGTACCACTGATAACAGATCGATACAATCTTCCATTCAATACACTTGTAGCACCTGCAATTGTATATGTTGCTGCATTTGCTCCCGGAATCGGATTCCACGTAGCACCTGCATCAGTACTTAGCTCCCACTGATATTGAAGACCATTTCCTGTTGCAACAACAGAGAATGAAGCAGTGGATCCTGAACATAAAATATTTGACACTGGTTGTGTTGTAATAGCCGGTGCTGTGCAAGCATTAATAATTTCAACTGCAGTTGTTGCCTGTAATTGAAGAACATTTGAACCGTCATATAAATTTGATTTGGCGACGGCAACCGGTAAATTGTTCAATGTTATATCATCTACAAACCATCCGGTACCGCCAACACTCACATCAGATATAAATCTGAAACGAATCATAATATTGTTTCCACTGAATGAAACCATATTTATTTTTGTTTCAATAAATGCTGCGCCACTGTTACCAGTGAATCCTCCGCTATTATTATATCCATTTTGAGTCATAAAAGGTCCTAAATCAATCCAGCTTCCTCCGCCATTTGTACTTACTTCAACCTTACCAAAATCAAAATCGAGTTCGGTATTATACCTGTGCCAGAAACTTAAAACATTATATCCTTCAGAAGGTACTACCGGAACCAATGCTGTTGTTGTTCTTAAGGTTACATCTGATGCCGTTGTAATATTATTTACAAAAAATGAATTCGGTGCAGAACGGGCAGAAGTAACAGAAGAACGCCAGAATGCTGCAGCAGCTGTAGTAGCAGCAGTCCATGCAACGGGTAGTGCAGGGGCAGCAACCGCATCTACATTTTCAACCAGCTTGTTGGTTGATGCAAAGTAAGAACCAGCATCAACATTCACTGTAAACTGGAAAGTTTGTGGTGAACCAGATGCAACAGTAACCGGTGAAAAAGATACAACCCTGTTTAAAGGATTATAAGAACCACCACTTACATAAGTTAGATGTGTAGGTAAAGTATCGGTAAGTGTAAACCCTGTTATAGGATCACAAATTGCCGTTACAGTACTTGTATAAATTATATTCTGAAGTTCTAATGCCTGAATTAAATTGGCAGATACAGAAAGATTAACTCCACTGGCCAGGAAACTTGGTACACCATCAGTAATGCTGCCAGAAGATCCCTGTGATGCGCCAAAACCCAGACCTCTTCTTGCAAATGCTTTCCAGATTGCACAGCTATACTGACCACCGAAGGATAATGTATCGGCTCTTAGTATTGCATTTCGACCGTCAACAAAACCAGGACTACAAGGCTGCAGACGAAGACCTTCTTGTACTAATTTTAATGCAATCGTGTTACCACCACCACCGGCAGGGTTAAACAAGTTTGGATTAATGCCAGCTGTTTGAATTATTTCCCATGTCATTTCCCACAACATTGTACACCAAACATATCCAACACCGTGAGGAACAACCTGTGCGCCAACATTAGCATAGGTAGTTGGGTTTACCCCAAAATTGGTACTATATCTTGTTGGGCGAATGCCAGGTCCATTTGTAGCTTGACCAAACAAATAAGTTCCCATGCCAATCGGATTATTAAACCCATCAGTTGGAAGTGCAGTAGACCAATCACGGGTAAGCATTAAACCATAAAAATCACTCCAGCCCTCTCCCATTTGCTCCGTATTACCTAAGCAACTCACATTTAAGGGGCCACCAGTTAAACGATTACTAATACCATGACCATACTCATGGGCAATAACTGCATTGTCTGCATCGCCATCACGGGCAGGAACAGTATTAGTACATAGAAACATTTGCATGCGGGGGCTTGTACCATCTATAGGTGTACCAAAATTTGCATTGCAGTTACCGGGATTTTGTGCATCGGCATTTACACGGTCATTTCCTGCGCCACCTCTTCCTAAATTATTTGCCTGAAAATTTCCTGATGCTTCATCAAATCCATATACATAAGTAATATCATGAACAAGATTGTTCCAGTAAAAAAGATTGGTAATTGCAAACTGTTGGTTAGGCACCGGGGCTGTTTGAGTTGGTATAACTGTAAAGTTTGGAGTAAAGTCAAAAGTAAGATCTGGTAAGGGTGTAGATGAAATAGCAAATAAACCCGGTGTATTATTTCCATCTAAATCTTCAGCAGCTAATACATTATTACCTCTTGTATCAGCAAAATCTGTAACACCATCACTATTCCATTTCAAAGTCGTTGCATTTCCTGGTGCCCATGTCCAGGGATTGGTGTGAATTTGAGGAGTACCTCCTGGGTGTTGTGGACTTTCGGCAGGATATTTTACTACTCTATACGAGCCACTATTCTGCGCAAAAGGTTTGTAACGCCAATCATTTGTTTTTTGATTCTGACTCATAACAAAATTCTTTCCTGAAAATCCGGACTTATCATGATTCTTATTATAATGATCTTGTACTGAATGCTCCTTATTTTCCCAATTACATGAAATCATAAGATTTTCGGCAGCAAGTACCTGGTTTGTATTGGCATCTACCCGAACCAACCACATATCAGAACTTTTATTGGGTACAATAAAAAATTGCCATGTTAATTTTACACTCTTATCTGTTTCTGAAGGGAGCCACAATAATTCAGCAGTAATATTTTCTGTTGAAATACCCATTTTACCAAAATTCAACTTTGATCCATCTTCAGATTTTGTTGAAGCTCCAATTTCCTCAACCTTTAATTTACGATCTATCAATGCTGTTAATAAAGCATCTGAAGCCCGTACGGATGGTACGCCATTATTATTCGCAGTTCTTTCATCCATAGAATGGATAAGTTCGCCTGCATTGGATACGAGTTTGCCATTTTTAAAAGCAAGAACCAGTAACCGGTTGTGTACAGGTATGCCTTTAAAACTTTGTTGCATATATGCCATCCGGATATCAGTACCCTGAATTACATAAGTGGATTGAACAATAAGATTGTCCCCTTCTTCTTCAGAAAATAAGCCAATTGCATCTTTATTGGCTCTTACTAATTGTTCGGCTACTGATTTGTCTTTTTCAGTTACATTTTGTGACTGCGAAATGAATGTGCTTACCAGCAAAACTGCGAGGAGTAGAAGTTTTCTCATGAATTACGATGTTAAGTTAATTGATGTGAATTGTAGTTTGGTTTTTTACAAGACAGTTATAATTTTTTCCAATGGGTTCTGAAAAACCTGAATAGAAACTACTGTAAGTTAAAAGAAGAAGACTTCAATTTCTCTATAGGCAGTTAATAAATGCAGGTAAAAAAATCCGGTTTGGTTGCCAGACTTTGATGGAAAGATATAGATTTTTTCAATCGCCACAACTTTCATTTACAATTTTTATTTCCCCTCTTTTTAATTATTTGGGTTGCGATAATTCGTATTTGGTTATTTTCAGAAAACCACCTTAGTATAAATTTCAATATGAGCCATCATTTGGGCAAATGCAACTGTTTTGACTAAAACAAAATCTGTTAAAAGCCTATTCATTCTAAAATAATAAAATATTACTGCTGTCAAATCGTTTTACTATTATGCGTTTTCAAAAAAATCTCACTCCATTTTTACCTCTCGCCTTTATTCTGCTTTTTCTTCGTTCAGAAGGGCAAATGATAACAGGAACCTGGAAAGGAAAAATAGGAAAACAAAAAACAGAACTTAAAATTGTTCAGCGGGGCGATAGCCTAACCGGCACTTCTTATTATTATGAGTCGGTTAATAGTTTCAGACGATACAGTATAAAAGGGTATTTTGATCAACAAACAAATGAAGTGATCTGGTGGGATGATAAATTGCTTGAAGAAAAATCGGGACGGCTGAATATTAATCCGCAGGTAAAATGGCCATTACAATCTGCAGCTGATTTTAATTGCCCCGGTGGCGGAAAAATGATGCTGGATGGGAAAGCTATTGAAAAATATAATCAAACAGTTTCAAAAGGGGAAGTACACCTGGACAAAACAGATAGCCGGTTATTCAATGACGAGTGGGATTTTATTATTGAAAATTATACAACGGGAACAAACGATCCTTACTTCATTGACAGCGTTGAATTGATAACCGGTACGACTGAAAAAGAAGTTCCGGTTCTAAAGGAAAAAACAGTTCTACCGGCGGAAATAAAAAAAGAAGAACCGGTTTTGCAAAAACAAATAAAAAATGAGCCTGAAGAAATAATCCGGAAAGAAGAAATCAAATTGCCCG
>JANOFP010000545.1:0-5010 GCA_031413675.1 Bacteroidota bacterium | reverse complement strand
GAGGCCGGTCCGCCACCGGTATATGCAAGACTATTGTCCTGTAAAACCAGGCCAAAAGGCCCCGACCAAGTATTATTTGCACTTCCCAGTCCTGTATAAAATGCACCCGCCGTTTTTGGTGATATACTGGCATAACCAAATGTAGCGGCTGCGCTGGCGCCATCAAACAGTCCACTCCAGTTAAAAGCAGTTGGTACTACAGTTTGCCAGTCTGTTTTTTTAACCCATACCCGTGCCTCAATTTTAGTTAAAGTTCCGCTTTGGAATTCACCGCTGAAAATAATATCTCCCGCTGTAATTATATTTCCTGCTGCATTAAATGTCCAGCTTGTATGGCCCGCATCCGGTCCGTATCCAAAGAATTTTCCAGAAGGCCTGTCATAATAAATATCTGACTGGTACATTTCAAAATCGAAATAACGGTTACCCGTGGTGTTATCAAGAGATATACCACCAAACATCCACAACGAATCCGTAGCAGTAGGGCCTGCCCTCCTTACGTGTACCAGCATATCGAGAATATCATTTTTATCAGGGATTCCCTGTATACCTCCTGTCCAATTGGCCGGGCTCATTCCATTTTTATCTGACCCGGATGTATAAACACTTGTATCGTTGCCATGATAATCACGTACGAATATCGCATCAATCCAAAGCCTGTTATTGATAATACTAAATTGCGGCCTGCTCATAGTGCGGTAAAAAGAGCTCATTCTTCTAGGCCATGGGGACACATCGGATAGATAACCGGCAATTTTTGCTGACGCACCTGCAGTATCAATAATAAATGCACCCAAACCCAAAGCGCCATTATTAAACCAGTCATCGTTACCGGCAGAAAGTGCTCCGTTGAAATAATTGGCCCGAAGATCAGCATCCACACCAAAGTTTGCACGTATTACGGGTGATGTTATTTGCGCATTGATTTTCTGCTGCACGAAAGACAATACCACAAATACAATGAGTAAATTTTTTTTCATAGAGTATAGTTTTAACACAACAACTCCGGTGGAATAAGGAAAACAATTGCTGGTAAAATATTTCACCAGCAATTGCCTAAAGAATATTAATGGCTTACAATTTTTACCGTTACTATTTCGGAAGTAGATGACCTTGCATCTGAGAACCATGCAGTAATACGGTAATGAGTCTGGCCAGGGTATACGTTTCGATCATTTAATTTAAATGATCTTGCATTGCTACCAGCTACTGAGCCAGCATCTTCCCAAACAGAATAAGGATCGCTGGGATCCTGGTTTGTTTTTTCAATGTCAAAGCCAACAAGGCCTGTGTTAGAAACCATTCCCCAGGTAAGCGTAATACCTTTTCCCTGACGATGACCTCTTACAAAACTAAAATCATTAAAGAAAGCTGACGCAACAATTTGTTTTGAATTAAGAAGTTTGATTTTTACAGGTGTAAATGCTGTTGAAAAAACTGAAACAGCCAATACTGAAATAAGAATAAATTGTTTCATAGAGTTTGTATTTTATATCCCGAAAGTATAATTGTTGTATAGAGCTGTCAACAGACAATATACCTGTCGCATTTGCGTTGCTGAAATAATTTCTTACTTCATCTTTTACCAACAATTGATGAAACAAAATCAGGAAAGAAACTTTAGTAGTTCAACGGATTTTTTTAAACCAAATAGAAGTAATCTTTCTTTTTTCACCTGGTTTATCAAGCCTTAAATTCTGGAATACATTCTGATTCAATAAAAAAAGCTGCCTTTTAAAAGACAGCCTTGCAACATTAATCGAATGTGGTTATTACTGCTTCTGCAGTTTCTTCACTCATTTATATTTTCTCCTGTTAGTTTAATAAAATAAGTTCCGGTTGAAAAATTACTTAAATCAACAGAAATATTATTTACACCTCTTATCAGCATTGTGTTTTTTTATAAATCAAAACTCTTCCGGTATCATCGATCAACTACAAGCTGATTTTCGCATTCAATACAGTTGTCACAAAAACTACGGGGTCTCCTTTTACCGGGTTTGGTCAAACAGTTTAATCAACCATTCAAAATGTTGTTTTTGAATAGAAGATTTAGTTTGACAGTTTTACACAAACAAGTTTGAAATGAAAACGGGGCTGAGTAAATAGATTTAGGGTCTCTGTAACTTTTTTTTTAAAAAAATGTTTCCGCATTCCTAAATTGCATTTCTGTATTTTTATCCCTTCTTAACTTAATTCTTGATATGAGTACATTCGAAAAACCAGTTATAGGTATTTCCTGCGGCGATTTAAACGGTATTGGCACGGAACTGATAATAAAAACATTTTCAGATGTTCGGATTCTTGAACATTGCACACCTGTTATTTATGCTTCAGGTAAACTGATTAACTTTTACCGCAAAGCAATGCCCGATGTAAATTTTAATTATCAGAATGTAAAAGATTTAAAATACCTGAATACGAAACAAGTGAACCTCGTAAATTGTTGGGAGGAAGAATTGAATATAACTCCAGGGCAATTAACAGAAACAGGAGGTCGCTATGCAATTATATCTTTAATAGCCGCTACAAAAGCATTGAAAGAAAAACAAATTGAAGGATTATTAACAGCTCCCATCCATAAAAAAAATATTCAGTCCGCTGATTTTAATTTTACCGGGCATACTCCTTTTTTAAAAAATTATTTTGATGTTAAAGATGTCGCAATGATGCTTTGTGCAGATAATTTTCGTGTGGCACTCTTAACAGAACATGTACCCATAAGCGATATCCAAAAAAATATTACAAAAGAAGCCATCGTAAGCAAATTGAATATTATAAATGCAAGCCTGCAAAAAGATTTTGGAATAGATAAACCCCGGATTGCTGTATTAGGTTTAAACCCACATGCCGGTGATGAAGGATTGGTAGGTAATGAAGAAGAAACGATTATTAAACCGGCTATAAAAGAAGCAAAGAATAATACTATTCTCGCCGTAGGCCCTTTCAGCGCTGATGCATTTTTTTCAAGAAGAAGTTTTACAGCATTTGATTGTGTACTTGCCATGTA
The DNA here is from genome assembly GCA_031413675.1 of Bacteroidota bacterium. Classification (GTDB taxonomy): domain Bacteria; phylum Bacteroidota; class Bacteroidia; order Chitinophagales; family Chitinophagaceae; genus VBAR01. The sequence goes on along the minus strand of JANOFP010000545.1, from coordinate 2,000 downwards.
TCATGATCAGGGTTTAATACCGTTTAAAACACTGGCTACCGATGAAGGTGTAAATTATACGGCCGGGCTTCCGGCTGTTCGCACCTCACCCGATCATGGAGTTGCATTTGATATTGCCGGGAAAAATAAAGCGGATACATCTTCTTTTATAAAAGCACTGTTTGAGTGTATAGATATTATCAACCGCAGAAAAGGTTTTTATGAAAACAGGAAAAACCCCATGAAAAGAGTATCACAACAATTTTTTGCAAATGCAGTGGATGAAAAAATTGAAGAAAATTAAAAGATTTCAGCTTAATGATATTTTTTTAGACGTTTTAGTCTACCATAACACTCTTCACATATAATATATATATACCACTCCCGATGGATGATTTAATCCTCAAAAAAATCAATTATTTAAATTAATTGCCCATTTATCGTAGAATTACTTAGAAAAAAAACGTAAAATAGTTTTGAATTTTCGATAGTAGTATTACTTTTACCCTCCTGACAATTATATCCAAGTATCCTCCTGAAAAAAATTATGAATACCCAATTTACAATTTACATACACTTTTTAAAAAAAATGACTTAAACATATTTAGGCTACTGCCTGAGTAATGAATTTATTATATATAAATAATTAAAAATTTTCTGGATATCCTTTTTTAAAAACTTAAAATCAAAACAATGAAACAATTCGTAAAATCAGCCTTAGTGGCGGCCGTTGTAACGGTATCAGTAATTTCTCTTTCATCATTTATTTCACCAAAAAAAGCTACTGTTCCAGCTACTACAGATGCTTATTTAATCACTCTGGAAAGCAATGTAGCTGTAGGCTCAAATTTTGAGTGGACCTGGAAACTTACCAATCCAAATCCAGGAAACGGCAATAATGGAACATTACAGAATGTAAGCCATTGGAGTGTGCCACTTTCTCTGATAGCCGAAGCTGCATTGGTATCTTCACAATACAGTTTTGATGGTGTAACGTGGCATAATGCAACTACTTTGGTTGAACGTGATCCAAGTATCAGACAGTGTACTACTGTGGATGTACTAAAATTCGATGTAGGTACTTCTGGAACTGCACCAACTTATTACCGTGCAACTTTTAACGCTGACTTTGTTATTAATCCTTTTGCTACATCATGGGTTAAAACCGGCGGTGGTTTAGCAGGCTGTAATGTGTATTATTTTTCTGGTTTAGGTACATCACGTGACTAATCTTATTTTAATATCTTTTTAAAAGGCTGCTTTTTAAAGCAGCCTTTTTTTTAAAAAAATATTTGTTTATCAAATCAACTCATTATTACTCCAATAAAAAAAACAAATAGAATGTTTACTACACCATTCTGTTAAATATCCTAAGTGTATTATCATTCCATTTTAATATGAATTTCAAAATACTGAATATACATTTGCATCATTATTAAATTTTTTATTTAAAAAACAATCCCCATGAAGCAAATCAACAAGACATTTTTATTTACAGCAACAATTGCAGTATTCGCAATCGGCCTTTCATCTTTTAGTTCATTTAAAAAGAAAGCAAACCCACCTGCATCTGCTTACACTATTTCATATCTGGGAACAGAATTGGTAAATAATAATTATCAGTGGACCTGGAGTGTAGTTAATCCAAACCCGGGAAATGGAAATAACGGCACTTTGCAGAATATAAGCCATTGGAGTGTGCCCCTTTCTCCTATAGCTGAAGCCGCATTGGTATCTGCTCAGTACAGTTTTGATGGTGTAAACTGGCATAATGTAACTACGGAAGTAGAACGTGATCCAAGTATCAGAATGTGTACAACGGTAGATGTGCTTAAATTCAATATCGGTTCTACCGGTTCGGCACCTACTTACTATCGTGCTACTTTTAGTACAGATTTTTTATTAAACCCATATGCTACATCATGGATAAAAACAGGTGGTGGTTTACAAGGTTGTAATGTTTACTATTTCTCTGGCTTAGGTACTACACGTGACTAAGTTAACTTTTAATAACTAATTTA
>JANOFP010000544.1:0-2129 GCA_031413675.1 Bacteroidota bacterium | reverse complement strand
ATAATATATAAACATAAAATAAAAACAATACTGTAATAAATACAGCCAGCCTGAAAAAAGGGGTTGGTTTGATCACAAAAAAATTATTGAGTGTGTTGATTGAATAAAGATAAATGATAATCACTTAGATTAGATGCAGGAATTGCTTCTTACCTTCGAAAAAATCAGGATTATTTAAGTGCGGTTGATGTGGCAGATAAATGGCAATCAGGCTTTTGCTCTCAAAAGTTGCTTTACTTTATTGGATTTGTGGAGTAGGTCCTGTTTTTCTATACTCAATATGGTAACATGTCCCATTTTTCTTCCGGGTTTTGTTTGCGTTTTACCGTATAAATGAACAAAAGCATTATCTATTTTCAGTACTTCTTCAAGTCCTTCATATTTTACATTGCCATTAAATCCTTCGGCACCGATAATATTTACCATAATGGAAGGAAGAATGGCTTCCGTATTTCCTAGTGGATAATCCAATATAATTCTCCAAAGCATATCGAATTGAGAACTGTAATGTGCCTCGATGGTATGATGGCCGCTATTATGGACACGGGGGGCTGTTTCATTTACCAGAACGTCGCCACTTTTATCTACAAACATCTCAACAGCAAAAATTCCGGGTGAATTAAAATTTCTTACTACGGCTAATGCAATAGCTTCAACTTTATAAAGTGTTTGTGTTGGAATTTCGGCAGGGCATAGTTGATAATCTAATAAATTCAGTGATGGATCAAAAAGCATTTCGACAGGAGGGTAGAGTGCTACTTCACCTTTTTCATTAACAGCGACCATCTGTGCAATTTCTTTTTGAATGGGAATTAATTTTTCTAAAACAGATGGAGCGTTAAAACCTTTTTCAACATCTTTCACCGTTTTAATAATTTCTACTCCCCGTCCATCATAGCCACCTTCACCCAATTTGTGAACAGCGGGTAAAAATTTTTCCTGTCTTAGTAATTCTGCCTGGTCATGTGTGATGATGAATTCTGCAGTCGGTATCTGGTGCTGATGATAATATTGTTTTTGTAAAATTTTATTCTTGATGGTTTTTAATACAGATGGTTTGGGAAAAATCTTTATTCCTTCTGTTTCTAATTTTTCTAATGCCTCCACATTTACATTTTCAATTTCAATTGTGATCGCATCAAGACCTTTTCCGAAATTGTAAACAGCGTCAAAATCTTTTATATCGCCAACCTTAAAATGATTACAGAGATGAGCTGCGGGGCATGCGGGATCGTTTTCCATCACAAATGTTTCAACAGGATAATTAGCTGCTGCTTGTAATAGCATTCTTCCTAACTGACCACCACCGAGGATGCCGATTTTTTTCATGGGGGCAAAGATAACTGAATGTGTATTTTAAAAATTAGGATAAAATAAGAATTGATATTGTTTTACTTCAATGATGCTATTGAGAAATTGGGAGTATTTGCAGATGTAAGGGTTGTTTGTTGCCGGTTCTCGGTTATTTCTAAAACACGATTGGATATATAGAGGTCCAGACTCTTATAACTTATTTCTTTTTTTCTATCCGGTAATGCTGCACCGCTTATGCCTTCAACTAATGCTTTGGTAAATGCACCATTTCCCCAACGGGGATCTTCCAATGATTCCTGGTTTCCTGTACTGCTTGTAAAAACAATTGCGCCAGCTCCATTCACAGTACCTGTGAGTAAATTGACCGCTCCGTTAATATAATTTCCTCCTGCAATATTTCCACTATGACATGCATCAATAAAGATGATCACTTTTCCTTCTATATGACTTTGTGTTTCTTTGATAGCAGAAAAACTGATACAAGTTGCTTTAAGACGTTCTTTATCTGCTTCAACAGGTAGCATATAATAAATATCTTTGTCATCATTTAAACCATGTCCCGCAAAATAAATCATGGCTACATCTTTCTTGCCTGTCTTCTTTTCAATCCATTCCAGGCCATCGAGGATATTCTCTTTGCTGGCTTCCTTATCTGTAAGTTTTTTTACAATTACTTCGTTGTAGAATCCTTCTTTTTGTTGAAGCATCGTTTTAGAAAAATCTTCGGAATCTTTTTCGGACAATCCTAATTATTTTACTTTGTAAAAATCTCTGATTCCAAATTCTAACAAATACAAATTGGTATTAACGTAAAC
>JANOFP010000543.1:0-5587 GCA_031413675.1 Bacteroidota bacterium | reverse complement strand
TTTACTGTTTGATGATCTTCTGCTGCATAGGGGTATGGAATAAATATCACCGGCTTTTTTGCTACACATAATTCAGCAACTGTCATTGCTCCGGAACGTGCCACTACTATATCTGCTGCAGCATATGCATTTTCCATTTGAGTGATAAAGGCATTCACACTTACCCCGCTCTTACCTTCACATCTTTTCGTTGCAATTGATTCGTAGGGTTTACCCGTTTGCCATAAAATTTGCAACCCGGCTTTCAATAACTCTTCTAAGTGCATATCAATTGCTTCATTAATTGATTTTGCTCCAAGACTTCCACCAACTACTAAAACTGTTTTCTTTGTTTCATCCAACGAAAAGAATTTTATTGCCTCAGTTCTGCTTATTGATGAATTTGAAATAGACGATCTCACCGGATTTCCTGTTATCATTAATTTATTTGCCGGAAAAAAAACTTCCATTCCATCAATAGCCACAAATATTTTTGTTGCCTTTTTTCCCAGCAACCTGTTTGATTTACCCGCATACGAATTTGATTCATGAATAAACGTTGGAATTTTTTTTACCTGAGCAAACCGCAATACAGGAAAGCTTGAATATCCTCCAACGCCAATCACTGCATCGGGTTTAAATTGATTCACAATTTTTTTTACCTGAATGAAACTCTTTATCAATTTAAATGGCAAACCAATATTTTTTATCAAAGAACTTCTGTTGAATCCTGCAATATCCAATCCCTGAATTTTATAACCAGCCATAGGCACTTTCTCCATTTCCATTTTCCCTTTTGCACCTACAAAAAGAAATTCAATACGATTATTCCTTTTCTTCAATGCATTGGCAATTGCTATTGCCGGAAAAATATGTCCGCCTGTTCCACCTCCTGCTATTAGTATTTTCAGCCTCGCCGTCCCCCGAATGGGGAATCCAGAAACATCACTCTTATTATTTATTTCACTCATCTTTAATTCGGTTTCTAAGCCTCCGTTTTAGGGGAGGTTTGAAGTTGTTTTCCTTCTAACTGTTCGGCATTTCTTGCTACGCTTAAAATAATTCCAATCGATAGACAAGTAAATAAGAAACTTGTTCCTCCCATACTAATCAATGGAAGCGTAACACCCGTTACCGGAAATAAACCAACACTGACTGCCATATTTATTATTGCCTGTATTACCAACGTAAAACTTAACCCCAATGCAAGGAATGCTCCGAATGCATATGGGCATTTTTTGAAAATACGTATGCACCGATATAAAAAAACCAAATAAATAAATATGATAAATACGCCTCCCATAAAACCATATTCTTCAATAATAATTGGAAAAATAAAATCATTATATGCCTGTGGTAAAAAATTCCTTTGTGTACTATTGCCAGGCCCTACACCAAATGTTCCACCCATAGCCACTGCAATTTTTGCCTGCGTTACCTGATAGGCATCTTCATCAACTACACTTTTACTTCCATACATAAAATTTTCCACCCGGCTTACCCATGTGTTCACTCTGCTTAATAATCCGGACGATGAACTAACTAATACCACTTCCTTATCAGAAGTTTTATTATGCTTTACAACTGCTGCGGTTATCAACATGATGACAGGTATCATGGCTAATGCAACCGTGAGGAGAAGGTGCTTTGTTTTTGCACGTCCGATAAACATGAGCAACAAACAACTTGCGCCCAGTAATAATGCTGTTGAAAGATTTGCCGGTGCAATCAATGCACAAATAATCAATACGGGTGTAATAACAGGAACAAAACCTGTTTTAAAATCTTTTATTACGTGTTGCTTTTTACTTAGCAATCTTGCGAGATACATAAACAAAGCCAATTTAGCCAACTCAGAGCTTTGCATATTCATACCTATTATAGGCAACCGGATCCAGCGGCTGCCTTCATTCATTTTGACACCAAAAAATAAAGTATAAATCAAGAGTGGTATGCAAAGCAAAAAAATTAACTGCGCAACTTTTGAATAGAATGTATAGTTGGCAAGGTGAGCAAAGTAAATAACAATCAACCCGAATATGATGAATGCAATCTGTTTGAATAAATAAATTTCTGTATTGCCCCGATACTTTTGATAAGCCAACGAACCCGTAGCACTATAAACAGCCAGCAATGAAAATAACACCAGTATTACAATTAATCCCCAAATCACTTTGTCCCCTTTTGTCCGATGACTAAAGTTTTTAAATTGATTTTGTGTTATACTTTGTATTGTTGAAAAATCTGCCATGTAATATTTGTTGAACCCCTATGGGGTTCTTTATGATTTTGTTTTTTGTTTCCCCGGGGGTTGACCCGGGGCTATCAATATTGAACCCCTAAGGGTTTCTTTGAAAAGAACAATAACAATTAATATCAATTGTATTCACCAATCTGTAAACCCTAATTCCAAATTCCCAAATACAAATTCCTTTACAACTCCCTTACTGCTTTTTTAAACTGGGCTCCCCTGTCCTCATAATTTTTAAACAAATCGAAACTTGCACATGCCGGGCTTAGTAGTACCACATCTCCCTTGGTAGAAAAATGAAATGCTGCTTGTACAGCTTCTGCTGCTGTTGACGCATTTACAATTGTGGTTCCGGTTGCCTCAAATGCTTCATGAATTTTTTTATTATCCTTTCCCATACAGATAATTGCTTTCACTTTTTCTTTTACCATTTCTGTCATCAATGAATAATCATTTCCTTTATCAACCCCGCCCAGGATAAGCACAGTCGGCTTGGACATACTTTCCAATGCATACCAGGTACTGTTTACATTGGTAGCTTTGCTGTCATTTATAAATTCTACACCGCGAACAGTAGAAACATACTCCATGCGATGTTCTAAACTTTCAAAAGTGGCAACCGCATCCCGAATTTTTTCCTTTCGTAATTCCATGGTACTACCGGTAACACATGCTGCCATGGTGTTATACTGATTATGTTTTCCTTTCAATGCAAAATCGAAAACACTCATGGTCATATACTCTCCTGTTGTTCTTACGTACATGTCCCCATCTTTAATAAATGCGCCGTTTGGTAAGTCTCTTTTCATACTAATTGGAAGTTTGGTTGATTGAATATTGAATTGTTCTAAATATTTCATAGTTATTGGATCATCGCAGCAGTAAATAAAAAAATCATTTGCCTGCTGATTTTTTGTTATACTGAATTTGCTATTTATATAATTTCTGAAATTGTAATCGTAACGGTCCAGATGATCTTCTGTAATATTTGTCAGCACTGCCACATCGGGTCTGAATGTTTTAATATCATCTAATTGAAAACTGCTTATTTCAGCGATGTAAAACGGCTTTGGATTTTCGGCAATTTGCTTGGCAAATGAATACCCGATATTTCCAACCAATGCACAATCAACTCCCGCTGTTTTAAAAATGTGATAAATTAATGCGGTGGTTGTTGTTTTCCCATTGCTTCCGGTAATTGCAATTATTTTACTATTTCCTTTAAAACGATATGCCAATTCTATTTCACTGATGATAGGAATTTTTTTTGCCCGTATCTTTTTCACTAATTCATTTTTTTCTGGTATCCCCGGACTCTTCATCACTTCATCAGCATTTAAAATTTTTTCTTCATCATGACTACCTTCTTCAAATTCTATTTCTGCCTTCAGCAATTCGTTACGATACATTTCCTTCAAAGAACTTGCGTCAGAAACAAAAACATCATACCCTTTTTGTTTGCCCAACAAAGCAGCACCTACACCGCTTTCGCCTCCGCCCAGTATTAATAATTTCCTTTTCATCTTTCTTCTTCTTCCTCACCGTCATTCCCCCGGAAAAACCGGGAGAAGATGGTGGGTTAGTTTTCATTTAGTTTCCAAACATTGTACGGAGTTTGGTTCTTCATAAACATTGGATTTAAATACAACTGCACCACAATAACATAGAATCAGACTTTATATGGTTTTTCAAATTTTAAATTCTTAGTTGTGAATAAAATTTTCGCATCCCTGAATCTGCCTTCACTCACAACCTGCCTGCCGGCAAGCAAGGTTTACCCTTCACAACTTTCTATCTCATTTTCAACGTAACGATACAAAACAGCACCAGTAATAATGTAACCAACCAGAATCTTGTTACAATTTTTGTTTCATGATATCCGAGTTTCTGATAATGATGATGTAAAGGGCTCATCAATAAAACCCGTTTGCCCACGCCAAATTTTCTTTTTGTGTATTTGAAATAACTTACCTGCACCATCACACTCAACAACTCGACGAAAAACACACCACAGAAAATAGGTATCAATAATTCTTTATGAACTATGATTGCAATAGATGCAATGATGCCACCCAGGGTTAAACTACCCGTATCACCCATAAATACCTGCGCGGGATAAGAATTATACCAGAGAAAACCGATACATGCACCCACCATTGCGGCTATGAAAACGGATAGTTCGTCCAGATTTGGGATGTACATGATATTTAAATAATCAGCAAAAAAGAAACTACCGCTTGCATAAGCGAATATGCCAAGACAAACCCCAATCAAAGCTGATGTACCCGATGCTAATCCATCCAAACCATCCGTAATGTTTGCTCCGTTAGATACTGCGGTGATAATAAAAATCACAATCAGCGCATAGAGTATCCACGAATATTTTCTTAACCCGGGTGGTAATAATTTTGTATAATTAAATTCATGATTTTTTACAAATGGAATTGTGGTGATCGGTTCTTTTGTAATTACATAAACTTTATCCCGTCCATTTACTTTTTTTACAATTTGTGTCGGGTCATTGGCATTATATTTTCCCTGGTACTCACGCCATATTTGCACATTCGAATTAAAATATAATGTGAGTGCAACAAATAACCCTAAGCCAACCTGCCCTAGAATTTTAAACCAACCTGCCAATCCATCTTTATCTCCCTTTTTGTATGCGACACCTTGTTCCTGAGCAATTTTTTTTGCCCGCAACTTTAAATAATCATCTATAAAACCAATGATGCCCAACCAAACAGTAGCCACCAGCATTACGATTATATATATGGTATCGAGCCGCGCAAGTAAAAGTGTTGGAACAATTATTCCGAGAATGATAATGATACCACCCATAGTTGGTGTGCCTTTCTTTGTTTGTTCGCCAGCTAATCCAAGATCCCGGACTGTTTCACCACCTAATTTTTTACTTAAAATCCGAATTAATTTTTTTCCATAAATCAATGTAATTATTAATGACAACAGCATGGCCAACATCACCCGGAATGTGATGAAGTCAAACAACTGACTACCGGGAAATTTTATTCCCTGTTGTTCGAACCATTGAAATAAGTGATACAGCATGTTGACTTTTGGTTTTCACTATAACCGGAAGAATTTTATTCCCCGACTTTTAGTTTTTATATAACTTCTTGAATCAGTACTGATGTACCATAAAAAGAACCCTATAGCTTCTTAAAGAAATCCGCTCATCTGATCTACGCAATACTGTTTATCCATCAGCGTGAACGAAAACCGCATACAGCCTGAACCAACTCACCGATAGATTGGGCGTTCTATATACACCTGAATATTGCCGATGAGTTTGCGAGCTATGAAACAGATGAGCTTTACCGAGCAGGTGCTGGTCGA
>JANOFP010000542.1:0-5188 GCA_031413675.1 Bacteroidota bacterium | reverse complement strand
CTTAATCCAGCGAAAAAATTTTAGAAAAAATATTTTCAAAACACCAATAAAAAAAGCTTTCGCCAATACAATTAAACTAATTCTTAATTAAAATCTTTCCAGCGCGGAGAAAAAGAAATCACTTTCTATTTTTGCATTCTCATCACTATCACTTCCATGCTCTGCATTTTCTCCTACACTCGATGCATATTTTTTACGGATGGTTCCTTCTTCTGCGTTTGCAGGATTCGTAGCACCTATTAGTTTTCTGAAATCAGCTACGGCATTATCTTTTTCAAGTATAGCAGCTATAACTACGCCGCTGCTCATAAAATCTACCAGCTCTCCATAAAAAGGACGTTCAATATGTACAGCATAAAATTCACCGGCTTTTTCTGGCGAAAGACGTAATTGTTTCAATGCCACTACACGAAAGCCACCTTTAATTATCATGTCTAAAATTCCACCGGCATAACCTTTACGCATGGCATCCGGTTTAATCATTGTCAGGGTTCTGTTACTCATTGTTATTATTTGTTTTTTGCGCGGCAAATGTAGGATAAGTTTATGGTTTATTGTTTATGGTTTTTGGTTTGTGGTTTAGTGTTTTTGGTTTTTGCCGAGCTAATTTTCAAACAGCGGTTAAATTCATAAGAAACTATAAACGGTAAACTAAAAACGATAAACAGCTTTCTCTTATCTTCGCAGCCATTTATGAACCCCATAGAAGATATTTTTCCCGAACTAAATACGCCACGCCGTTGTACAATTGTCATGCACCAAAAACCCGATGCAGATGCAATGGGTTCTTCGCTTGCATTAAAAAATTTGTTGGATCAGCTTGGCCATAGTGTTTCCGTTATTTCACCTACCAATTGGGCTTTGTGGCTTGGTTGGATGCCGGGTGTAAAAACGGTAATCGATTATGAAAAATTTAAATCGAATGCCGAAAAAGTTTTAGATGAAACGGATTGGCTTTTTTGTTTGGATTTTAATGGGCTGCACCGTACCCGGTTTATGGAGAAAAAGTTGGCAACTCTCACCTGTACAAAAATTCTGATTGATCATCATCGGGAACCTCAGACTGAAATTTTTAATTTTGGAATCAGCGATACGGATAAAAGCAGTACCAGCGAAATGATTTACGATTTTATCATTGCATCGGGCAATGCTGAAAAAATAAATATGGAAATTGCTGATTGTATTTATGCAGGTGTTATCGGCGATACGGGTTCTTTTCGTTTTCCATCAGCAAATGCAGATGTGCATCGTTTAGTTGCAGGTTTGAAAGAAGTGGGATTTGATCATTCAAAAGTTCATGACCTATTATTCGATAATTTCTTAGAAAACCGCTTACGATTTACCGGACATGTATTACTGAATCGTATGGAAGTTTTTTATGAATACAATACGGTTTTAATTGCAGTGCCTAAAGCCGATATTTTAAAATATTATATCAAAACAGGTGATACAGAAGGATTGGTAAATTATCCGCAGTCAATACAAGGAATAAAATTAGTAGCACTTTGTATAGACCGGGATGAGGAGCGTAAATGGAGTTTCCGCAGCAAAGGTGATTTTGATTGCAATCAGTTTGCAAGAAAATATTTCGATGGCGGTGGACATTTTGCTGCATCTGGCGGACGCAGCACCGATTCATTGGATGAGACGGTTCGAAAATTTAAAGAAGTGATGAAAGAAAATAAAAATCTTTTACAATAATTATTTTATGCGACTTCATTTTTTTATTTCAATTTTTATTACAGCAGTCCTGGTTGCGTCTTGCGGTAAATTAAATTATAAAAAAGCGCCAAGCGGTTTTCCTTATATCGTTTTTAGTGATGGAAAAGGAGAACAGGTTAAAATTAATAAAGTTGTAAAATTTAATATTGAAAATAAAGTAAACGACAGTGTATACAGAACCACTTTTGGATTGGCTCCTGCTTATGTACAAACTTCTAACTTGAGTGAAGGATATGATATTTCAGAAATCTGGACTCAACTACGGGTGGGGGATAGTGTAATTGTGATTCAGTCGATCGATACTTTCATCAAACGAAATACACCCTTGCCAAAAGAACTAAAAAAAGGAGATCGTTTATTTATCACCATGAAAATTTTAGGTGTATTTGAAACGGATTCTTTAGCCGATCTGGATAAGAAAAAAGATAATGATCTGCAGGTGGCAAAAGATAAGGAAGACATAAAGAAATATTTAAAAGAAAATAAAATTGAGGGCTACCAGGAAACGAATCTGGGTGTGTTTGTAAAAATTCATAATCCGGGTACTGGAAATTTAATTGATTCAGGCAACTTTGTTTCTGTAAAATATCATGGCATGAAATGGTCGGGAATAATTTTTGATTCCAATATCGATTCATCGTTTGGTCGTTCGCCGCTTTTGGATTTTACAGTTGATGTTTCTCCGATGATTAAAGGATTTGCAGATGGTATTAAGCAAATGCGCAAAGGAACAGAAGCCACAATTTATATTCCATCAGCACTGGCTTATGGTGCCGACGGAAACCCGCCACTAATAAATCCCAATGAGAAAGTGATTTTTGAAATTAAAGTGGTTGATATAAAAGATCAGGCACCGGTAGCTACGCCGGTTGTAAAACATTCAATGGATTCGGCAAGAAAAAGAAAACAATAATATCTAGTTGCCATTTATTGTCTGCAAAAAAAGTTCAACAGCTTCCTTCGCTTGCTTCACATCATGTACCCGTAAAATGGATGCGCCATTCATCAGCCCGATTGTGTTTAGCACCGTTGTACCATTTAATGTTTCCTCTGTTGTTATATTAAGTGTTTTAGAAATCATGGATTTTCTGGAAATACCAAGCAGGAGCGGGGTATCCAGCATTTTAAAAACAGAAAGATTGTTTAGCAACACAAAATTTTGTTCAACGAATTTTCCAAATCCAAAACCGGGATCAATGATTATATCTTTTATGCCGGCATGCTGCAATGCAGTTTTCTTAAATATAAAAAAGTCAAGCACTTCCTTTGTTACATTTTCATAATTCGTATTCTGTTGCATAGTTTGTGGAGTACCTTTTATATGCATCAAAACATAAGGAACATTTAAAGAGGAAACGGTTTCAATCATTTTATCATCCATGCCGGCTCCACTAATATCATTTACAATACTTGCACCTGCTGCTACAGCTTGCTTTGCCACCTGCGAATAAAAACTATCTATCGAAATAAACGCTTCAGGAAATGATTCAGCAATTTTAGTTACCGGTTCAATCACCCGTTGTAATTCTTCTTCTTCTGAAATTTTTATGCTGCCGGGCCGGGTGCTTTGTCCGCCAATATCAAGTATTGTTGCACCTTCATTCAGCATTTGCTCTGCATGACGTAAAATAGAATCAATATCCGTATAGCGGCTGCTTTTATAAAATGAATCAGGAGTAATATTGAGAATACCCATCACTACGGGTTTGTCAATTGTTAAAAGTCTTCCTTTGCAGTTGAGTGTAAACATTCAGTTTTGTTGATTACATTTGAAGCGAAGATAGGGAGTAGGTTGATAGGTGGAAAAGTAATTCAATGATACATACTAAAACTCAGGGTATTGTTTTCCTGAGTTTTAACACAGACACTTTATAAAAGCGTTATTAGAAATTACAAACTTGACAAATGAAAAAGCTAATTGTTGCAATCCGGATTATCGTTGGTGTACTTTTTATTTTTTCAGGATTAATAAAAGCAAATGACCCGCATGGCCTGGGGTATAAAATGCAGGAATTTTTTGAAGTTTGGAATGAAGGCCTTGCAGGTTCTTCTTTTTTTCTGAAAAATATTTGCATTTCCATTTTCGAATTCTTTCATGAACATGCATTGTTACTAGCCGTTGTAATGATAGCTTTGGAAATAATAGCCGGATTTGCAGTTATCATCGGCTGGCATATGAAATTTTTCAGTTGGCTTTTAGTTTTGATGATTGTATTCTTCACTTTTCTCACGGGTTATGCATGGCTTGCAACTAAAGCGGATGGCTCACCAAAATTTACAAACTGCGGTTGCTTCGGCGATTGTATTCCCATTACACCCAATATCTCTTTTACAAAAGATATTATTCTTTCGGTACTTATTTTATTTCTTTTCTTTTATCGGAAAAAAATTATTTCAGCATTTTCAAGACGGGCGGCATTGCTTGCTATGTTAGCGATAACAATATTTTCTTTTGGTGTGCAGTGGTATTCGCTCAATTACCTTCCTGTTTTGGATTGTTTACCCTTTAAAAAAGGAAATAATATTCCAGAGCAAATGAAACTACCGGCGAATGCAATACCCGATAGCACTGTTATTACATTCGTTTATGATAAGCAAGGACAAAAAGTTGAATTTACTGCAGACAAATTTCCTGCTGATTTTAATGCAGAGCTTTATAAATATGTGGACAGGTATGATAAACTGATTCGCAAAGGAAAAAATAATGAACCACCGATAAAAGGATTTATCCTTTCGGGTATTACCAATGAAGACTCAGCAAAATATGTTCTCAGTCAGCCGTATTCATTAATTCTTTTTGCTGAAGACTATTCTACCCCGGTAAAAGAATGGTCTTTTGAGTTTGAAAAAATTTATGCTATCGCAAAAGAAAAAAATATTCCGGTGTTTTTGGTAACAACACGTTTTAGTGAAACAACGGCTGCTATTGCAGGCACCTCATTTCAAGGGATCAAATTTTTTAAATGCGATGTAACAACGGTTCGGACTGCTGCACGAAGCAACCCCTGTATTTTTCTTCTGCAACAGGGAACTATTTTGGGTAAGTGGAGTGCAAAACAGTTTTTGAAAACTGAATCGGAGTTAAATAAAATTCCGGTTCAACCGCAAACCAATAACCAAATAATGGAAGATGTGAAAAAGATGAGCGGCGAAATAAATACAATCTACGATTCAGTAATAAATGCAGACAATATGAATAAGCAAAAACCGGATTCAGTCAATAAAAACTAAAGCTTGCTGAAATTAGTTACCAGAAAAATTTTATACGGCATCCTGGTATTACTGGGTGTTATTGTTTTGGTCTTTTTTTTATTTCAGGGTTTTGGCGATGCTACAAAATTAGTAGCCGGACAAAGCAGCGACTCAGCCACCCAGGCAAATATTCGTAAAGAGCTACACCTGGATAAACCAATTTTAAAACAATTCATTTATTATTTAAATGATGTTTCGCCAGTTTGTTTTCACA
>JANOFP010000541.1:0-5646 GCA_031413675.1 Bacteroidota bacterium | reverse complement strand
GTTTTCCTGAGTAAAGGAGAAATTTCTTCCAGCTCAGTTTTCATTCGCCATTTCTGGTCTTTGGTCAGGTAGGCGTTCATCAGTTCACCTTTGTTATCGGTGATGATGGTGGAGTATTCTATTTTATCGGGTAAAGGAAATATCCAAGTGAGTAAAAGGAAAAGAATAAATAGTGAAAGAATGGCTATTGCAAGTCGTTTAAAAAAACGTTTTACAGATTGTTTGGTGATGTGTAATTTCATATTTCACGCAAAAGCGCCAAGAATTAAAACCAAAGCGCAAAGATTAAAGGCTTTAGCGTATTTGCCAACTTTGCTTCCCTGCCTGTCGTTATGCAAGTTTTACATGAAATTAATCCGATTGCCATTCTCTTTTATTATTAGAAGAATTTGTTTTACGGCTTAACAAATCTTTACCTACTAATATTTGCAAACGATATTATCATCACACTACCTTTCTATTCAAATTCTTTATAACCTGTATGGACTCGTCAGACCCATCCCGCCCAACCCGGGACATCCCTCCTTAACTTCTCCAAGATATTGTTTTTGTTTTTCCATTGTGAAAAAAGATTACAAGGTATAGTTTATGCCTTGCTAAATTTTCCCTAACTTAATTTTTATTATACTACCAATCAACCACAAATCTCTATGCGTATCAAATCTTTTCTTATCCCGATGTTTTTAATCGGGATATTTTTTTTTACCTCTTGTAAAAAAAACGGAGTCAATCTTGAATTTACCAATGCAAAAGGCGAAGTACAGCAATTAGGCAACCTGATTTTTCGCTTCAGCAAATCATTGGTTCCTGATTCATTAGTTAATCTCTGGGATTCCACTGACTATATTTCTTTTGAACCAGCAATTCGAGGAAAGTTCCGTTGGGAAAACCCTGACCAGCTTATTTTTTCCCCATCGGAACCATTAATGCCCGCTACAACCTATAAGGCAAAAGTAAAAAATGCAGTATTGCATTATAGCAAATACAATATTGTAAACGGAGCTGACAAAATAAATTTTCATACACCTGATCTCCAGCTCGACAACTCACAGGTTATTTGGATGACTCTTGATGAAAACGGAAAAAAAGTTGTACCACAGATTGATTTATTTTTTAACTATCGTGTCAATCCAAATGATTTAAAAGAAAAGCTGACGATTGAAGTCGATGGGAATAAGACGAATTATAGTTTGATTACACTTTCTCCTGAAAATAAAATTTCTATCAGGCTTTCCGAATTAAAAACGGAAGACAAGGACTATGATGCAAAGCTATTTATTGAAAAAGGCTTGAAACCAGAAGTTGGCAATAATTCAATTCCCGAAGCAATCAGTTCAAGTTTCACTATTACTTCTCCGTATGTGTTAAATATTCAAAATTTGGAATCGGAGCATGATGGGCAGGAGGGTACTGTAAAAATTACAACCAGCCAGCAATTAACAGGAGAAGATTTAAAATCATTCGTAAAATTCAATCCCGCTATAACATTCTCTACAGAACTAACCGATAATGGTTTTATCATCCGTAGCGGAAAGTTTGAAGTGGAAAAAAGTTATTCTTTTACGATAACTAAAAATTTGCGGGGCAAAATAGGTGGAGTATTAAAAGAAGATTACGATGGTAGTATTGCTTTCGGCGAACTGGAAGCCAATATTAATTTTACCAATAGTAAAGCTGTTTATCTTTCAAAAAAAGGAGGAAAGAATATTGAAGTGCAGATAACAAACGTGCCAAAAGTGAAATTGATTATTTCAAAGGTTTACGAAAACAATTTATTGATGGCACAACGGTATGGGTATTCGCCAAAGGAAAACTCGGGTTATGAAAATACCAGTTACAATGGAGAATACGAAAGTGATTATTATAACGATAATGGAAACGACGCACAATTGGGTGATGTGATTTATTCAAAAGAAATTGATACCCGTTCGTTGAAAAAATCCGGAGGTGGATGGATACTGAATTTATCTGAGTATGAAGATCGGTTACCGGACTTAAAAGGAATTTATCATGTATCGATACGCAGTTCAGAGGATTACTGGGTAAGGGACAGCCGCTTTATATCCTTATCTGATTTGGGAATAATTGCCCGTGAAGGCCAGGATAAAGTTTTTGTTTTTGTCAATTCATTAAAATCTGCAGCCTCAGTAAATGGAGTAAATATTTCTTTGTATGCTGTAAATAATCAACTCATCGGTTCAGGTTCTACCAATAGTGATGGCGTTGCAGAAATCCCTTATACCAAAAAAGATTTCAGTGGTTTTAAACCAGCCATGATCATAGCAAAAACAGGAGATGATTTCAACTATCTCCCTTTTAACAATACAAGAATAAATACTTCACGATTTGATGTTGGTGGAAAAAGAAATAATTCATCTGGATTGGATGCATTCATTTACGCCGAAAGAGATATTTACCGCCCGGGAGAAAAAGTAAATTTTGCTGTTGTTATTCGCGACAGGCAATGGAAATCTCCGGGAGAAATTCCGGTGAAAATGAAATTCCTGATGCCGAATGGTAAAGAATTAAAAGCATTTCGTAAAAATTTAAATGAAGAAGGTTCAGTGGAAGGCAATATTGATATTTCAACTTCTGCTATCACTGGTGGTTATACGCTGGAAGTTTATACATCCAATGATGTATTGCTTTCCACTAAGAATTTTTCCATTGAAGAATTTGTGCCGGACAGAATTAAAGTGAATGCAAAACTGGATAAAGAAACTTTGAAGGCTGGTGAATCAGTTAATCTTTCCATCAATGCTACTAATTTTTTCGGGCCACCTGCGGCTAACAGGAATTATGAATCGGAAATACAGGTAAGGCAAAAATATTTTAATCCAGAAAAATTTGCAGATTACAATTTTGCCATGGCAAACCAAACCAGTGCATTTGACAGTGAAGTACAACAGGGTAAAACAGATGACCAGGGAAACGCCACAATCAACTTTCCGTTCAAAGAAGCTTATAATGATAAAGGATTGCTTCAAGCAAAATTTTATACTACGGTATTTGATGAAACCGGCAGACCGGTAAGCCGTGTATCATCACTGGATATTTATACCCAGGATATTTTTCTTGGAGTAAAAGATGATTGGTTTTATTATTACCCGTTGAACCAACCGGTGAAATTTCAACTTGCGGCAGTAAATAAAGATGGCGCTGCAGTAAACTCAAAAGCAAAAGTGAAAGTAGTAAAGCATGAATACCATACTACGTTGGAAAAAAGCGGAAGTTATTTCCGATATATAAGTTCTACTGAAGATAAGATGATGATTGAAACAGAAATCAGCGTTGGCAACGGAACAGTTTATACCTATGTGCCCCGTACACCCGGCGATTATGAAGTTCGTTTTTATAATCCCGGTAGTAATAATTATATCAAAAGAAGTTTTTACAGTTATGGCAATTGGGGCATCACCAATTCATCTTTTGAAGTAAGCAATGAAGGCAATGTGGAAATTGAACTGGATAAAAAATCTTATTTCTCCGGAGAGTCAGTTACCGCTTTATTAAAATCTCCTTTCAATGGACGTATGCTGGTAACCATGGAAACCGATCATGTTGTTTCATACCAGTACGTGGATGTAAAAGACAGGTCAGCAAGTGTGAATCTTAAACTAAGTGGTGAGCATGTACCAAACGTTTATATCACGGCAACATTAATCAAGCCGCATGAAGTTTCTGATATTCCTTTGACAGTTGCACATGGATATAAATCGGTAAAAGTGGAAGAGAAGAGCAGGAAAATTCCTGTTGAAATTATAATAGCGAAAAAAGAAGTTCGTAGTAAAACACACCAGAAAATAAAAGTCAAAGCAGAACCCGGTAGCTATGTTTCTCTGGCAGCTGTTGATAATGGTGTATTGCAGGTAAACAGTTTTGAAACACCAGATCCGTATAATTATTTTTACCAGAAAAAAGCATTGCAGGTAACTGCCTATGATTTATATCCATTATTATTTCCTGAGTTGCGTGCAAAAATCAGCAGTACCGGTGGTGATGGCGAAGCAGAAATGGATAAAAGAGTAAACCCGATGCCTGCTAAAAGAATAAAAGTGGTAAGCTACTGGAGTGGTTTGCAAAAAGCAAACGGAAATGGTGAAGCAAATTTTGAATTTGATATACCGCAGTTCAGCGGTGAGTTAAGATTGATGGCAGTAAGTTTTAAAGGACAAAATTTCGGGAGCGGTGAAAACACAATGACTGTTGCCGACCCGATTGTAATTAGTACAGCATTACCAAGATTTTTAAGTCCGGGTGATACAGTAACAGTGCCGGTTACCATGAGCAATACAACTTCAAAGGCGGCAAGTGCTTCTGCAACGATAACACTGGAAGGGCCAATGAAAGTTGTCGGCAGTAACAAACAAACAATTTCTCTCAATGCAAAAAGCGAAGGCA
Organism: Bacteroidota bacterium; assembly: GCA_031413675.1. Taxonomy (GTDB): domain Bacteria; phylum Bacteroidota; class Bacteroidia; order Chitinophagales; family Chitinophagaceae; genus VBAR01. Next base: position 1,245 of record JANOFP010000541.1, on the reverse strand, counting down.
TTGCATTGTTCCAGGTAGTAGCTGATCCAACCATTGCTGTTGGTAAAGTAAAAGTTTCAGTAAATGGTTTGGGTGAAACATTTAAAGATGAAACAGAAATATCTGTTCGTCCTCCATCCACATTACAAAAAGTAACAGGCAGCGGAACTGTTACGGGCGGAAGTTCAAAAGCAATAAGTATCGGACTGAGTGATTTTATTCCAAGCAGTGTAAGTTATAATCTTGTCGTTAGCCGTTCGCCTGCGCTGGAGCTGGGAGATCATCTTCGTTATTTGGTTCAGTATCCGTATGGTTGCACCGAGCAAACAGTATCTGCAGCATTCCCGCAATTATATTATGGTGATATGGCCGACCTGATGCAGTTGAACCTGCCTACCGGACAGGCAGGCAAACAAAATAAATCGAATGCAAACTCCAATATCATGGAAGCCATACGCAAAATAAAAATGCGGCAATTGTATAACGGAGCTGTTACACTTTGGGATGGTGAAGGAGAAGCAGACTGGTGGACTACTATTTATGCTGCGCATTTTTTAATTGAAGCCAAAAAAGCAGGTTTCGATTTTGACGATAGTTTATTGCAAACCATGCTGAACTATATCAGCAACCGGTTAAAAAATAAAGAGACCATTATTTATTATTATAATCGTAATCAGAATAAAAAAATTGCGCCGAAAGAAGTTGCCTATGGCTTGTATGTGCTGGCACTGGCAGGTAAAACAAATGTACCGGCCATGAATTATTACAAAGCCAACCAGCAACTGCTTGCACTGGACAGCCGTTATCTTTTATCAGCAGCGTATGCAACAGCGGGTGATAAAAAATCTTTCACTGCTATGCTGCCCACTTCATTTGCCGGTGAAGAATCAGTTGCGCAGACAGGAGGAAGTTATTATTCCGATGTACGTGATGAAGCCATTGCATTAAATGCGTTGATAGATGCTGACCCGGCCAACTCGCAGATTGGTATAATGGCAAAACATGTCAGCGATAAATTGAAAACACGTTACTGGCTAAGTACGCAGGAAAGGGCATTTGCATTTTTAGCATTGGGTAAAATGGCAAGGAAAGCAAATAACTCTGATGCAACAGCCGAAATAAAAGTGAATGGAAAAACAGTTGCGAAAGTAGATGGGGGCCAGTGGCGCGGTGATGCAGCAGCGCTGAAAGGAACCAATGTGGAGATAACAACAAAAGGAAAAGGACAGCTCTATTATTTCTGGCAGGCAGAAGGCATTAGTGCAA
>JANOFP010000540.1:0-2040 GCA_031413675.1 Bacteroidota bacterium | reverse complement strand
TGACGGGGAACCAGTTCTTTTAATTTCTCACAAAGTTTTCTTCCAAACTCCTGTGAGCGGCCACGATGAATTAATGCACTCAATGCATCCACCTTATCACCATTCAGCAGAATATCCATTTTTACAATATCGCTTTCTCGATAACCGATGGGATGATAATCGAACGATGCATATCCACGGGTTTGCGATTTCAGTTTATCATAAAAATCAAAAACGATTTCGGTAAGTGGCATTTCAAAAATCAGTTCAACACGGGTTTGTGTCAGGTAACTTTGATTAACAAGAATACCACGTTTACCCAAACACAACGTCATAATATTTCCAATATAATCCGGCTTGGTAATTATCTGTGCTTTTATAAAGGGTTCTTCTATCTGTTCAGTTCTTACCGGATCAGGAAACTCAGTCGGATTATTTACAATCTTTTTTTCACCGTTGGTTAAGTAAGCAATAAAACTAACGTTGGGCACCGTAGTAATTACAGTTTGATTAAACTCACGTTCCAAACGCTCCTGAATTATTTCCATATGTAGCAACCCCAAAAAGCCGCAACGAAAACCAAAACCCAATGCCTGAGAAGTTTCTAATTCAAAAGTTAATGAAGCATCATTCAGTTGCAGCTTATCCATACACTCACGCAACTCACCAAAATCATCAGTATCCACCGGAAAAATTCCGGCAAATACCATTGGCTTTACTTCCACAAATCCTTTTATCATTTCGGGGTTAGGGTTACTTGCAATTGTCAATGTATCCCCTACTCTAACTTCCTTTGCATTTTTTATCCCCGTGATTATATATCCCACATCACCACAACACACTTCTTGCCGCTCACTCATTTTTAATTTTAAAATGCCCACTTCATCAGCGCCATATTCCAAACCGGTGGAAACAAATTTTACTTTATCCCCTTTTCTAATTTTACCACTCATGATGCGGTAATAAACTATGATACCACGAAAACTATTGAATACACTATCAAAAACCAAAGCCTGGAGCGGTGCATTCTCATCACCCTTTGGTGCAGGAATTTTTTCTACAATCGCTTCTAAAATTTCAGCAACACCAATCCCTGTTTTTGCACTCGCCAATAAAATATCTTCTTTCTTACAACCAATCAATTCAATAATCTGGTCCTGCACTTCTTCCACCATGGCGCCATCCATATCTATCTTGTTGATGACAGGAATAATTTCGAGGTTATTATCAATAGCGAGATAAAGATTAGAAATGGTTTGAGCTTGTATGCCTTGCGATGCATCAACCAAAAGCAAACAACCTTCGCAGGCAGCCAATGCCCGGCTTACTTCATAACTAAAATCCACATGGCCGGGTGTATCAATCAAATTCAGGATATACTCCTGACCATTTTTATGCTGATAATTAATTTGAATCGCATGGCTTTTAATGGTAATACCTTTTTCACGTTCCAGGTCCATATCATCCAGAACCTGGTCCATCATATCACGGTCGCTGATGGTTCCGGTGGTTTGTAATAAGCGATCTGCAAGAGTCGATTTGCCATGATCAATATGTGCGATGATGCAAAAATTACGGATGTTTTTCATTGTACCCCTATCCTCAAATGAGGAATGATTTTTTAAATTTTTTCAAGTGGGCAAAGGTAAAGGTTTTGAGTGGGATGAGAGGGATTATGCATGCCCGTCGAAGCTTTTTAATTTATTAAAAACGTAGTTGAGTAGCGGGTTTACCTGCCGGAATTTTATATGGAGGCAGGCTTTTGTGCTACTATTTGGCTTTCGTTGCGTCGCACTCTTGTACGGTTGGGAATTCTATTGAGCTTGTCAATTCCGAGGCTCTGCGAGGAATCTCAGAGAAATAGAAAAGTGAAAGTATTTTCATTCAACAGGTTTTCAATATTTGAAGTCTCTGAGATGCTTTCCCGAATAATCGGGACAAGCTGTGCCTCAGCATGACAAGACTCTGAGTAGGCAATGTTACTTTATTTTTAATGCTATTTTTCATTCCGAGTCCGCCATCGGTGGAGAGAAATCTCTTGAGTTAATGATTAATTGAGTC
>JANOFP010000539.1:0-3137 GCA_031413675.1 Bacteroidota bacterium | reverse complement strand
TTTTTCTTTAAGGTTTTCTGAAGTTTTTGATCAATAGCAATTTTAAATCTCCCTCGTCTTCACAATTTTATTTTCTACCGGTGTTACTCTATACCCTTCTTTCCTCAATAGATTAATTACTCCATTTTCTCCGGGTAAATGACCCGCCCCCACAGCAATCACCAATGATTTTTTTGGCAACAGTTCGTTCAGCTTCACAATCCAGTTCCTGTTTCGGTTAAAAAGTAAAATATCATAATATACCATCATGCCCGGCTCCGATTTCATCATCAGCTTTTCCAGGTTATCGAGGTTTTGAGATTTATACGCTTCCATCATCGTTTCAATTTCCTTATTATCGGCACTAGTATTGGTGCCGTCAATATAATTAAGCAATTGCATTGCCTGCATTTTATACGGAATGCTGTCCAGTATGCTTGCCTGGTATTTCAAAGTCTCCAAACCTTTAATTGGTTTTTTATTCTTATTCGCCTCACCCATTATTACCTGTTCTATTGCAACTGCATCATCACACAGCATATTTTTTTGTTCCAGCATTGCGCTTGCCAGCATGGGTTTAAATTTCTGCAGCATTGTAAAAGGAATCATGCTGCTGTTTTTTTCAAAATAGGCTTTTACTTTTTCATATTCATCGGCTGTATATAAATCTTCGAGTGTGGTGTCGCCGGTCATCTGTAATGATTTAATGGCACCGAGCATTTCAAAAATATTATCCATATCTATTTCAAGATATACTTCATCGCATTTAGCAATTGCATTTATCAAACTGTCACTCAGTCCTGCATCGCTGCCACAAATCATGTGTATTGTGCCGTAGAGATAGGAAGGAGTTTGCAATCCCTTACCGCTGATTTTCCAAAGCAGCGTATTGTTATTTACAACAGCGGGTTTCTTTTCAAGTTTATTTTTTCCGGGTTGTGCACAGGCGGGCAATACAATAATTGCCATCATCAAACCAACACTAAATCGTTTCATGGGTTTTAAATTTTATGCAATTTAAGAAGATAGGGAAAATAAGAAGTTAATATTTATGCGTATGTTGGGCCTCATCCCTCTTATCCCTTCTCCTTCAGAGAAGGGACGGTACAGCATTACTACTATAAACTTCAGAACTATCACATCAACATTTGTTCTTTATTCTGCAAATAACAATCACTCCGATTGTTTTCAAACAGGTCCATTAAGTAGGGGCTGTGCTCAGATGGCCTTCTCCGCGAGGAGAAGGTCGGGATGAGGCGGTTAATAAATCACCTCGCACCAGTATTTCGAAAATTTTGTTCCCCATTTAACTTCCAATTCTTCTTTAGAAACAGGTAAACCCAACTCTTGTTTTACAGCAAGCAATGGAAGATTAACGCCGGCGCCAAAGGCAGCAGAAATCGTTCCTTGTACTCTTGGGTTTATTTCTAACAATAAAAATTTACCAGCTACCGATTGCTTTACCTGCAATCCAATATTGCCATGTAATTTTAACTCACTGATTATTTTTTTACAATAATCAATGATTGAATCATTTTTTACAAATTCCCCTTCTACACTTATTCCATTTATCATTCGCTTTCTCAATCTGGGTAAAACCAGAATGGCATCTCCCTGATTTACCAGGCAATCAACTGAATATTCATCTCCCGGCAAATATTCGCTTACCAATAATTCAGGAAATTTTCCGGATGAAAGAATTTGAATTGCCTCGCTCAAAGATATATAACCTGCCGTTGGTTTATAATTCAACAACAAATCCAATTTATCAATTTTATTACTAATGATTCGAAATCCACGACTGCCATTGGATAATGATGGTTTGAAACAAATCTCTTTTTCAGGAAAACCTAATTCTTTAATAGCCTTCTCAAATTGCTCAATCGTTTCAACTACTCGGTAAGCAGGAACTTCAATCCCCCTCCATTCTAAAAATTGATAGAGTTTGGATTTGTTGTTTGCAATCTCCAATGAATCGGCAGAAGAAATTAATAGTTTTACTCCGGCTGCTTCAAATTTCCTGATATGATTTGATAATGGAATTAATTCCCGGGTAACCAATGGCAGCAGCACATGAATATTTTTTTGTCTGCAAATGGATAGCACTACTTCAATAAAATTTTCCTGATGTGCAAAAGATATTTGTACAAAATCGTTTGTCAGATATTTTCCCACTGCATTCTCACTTGCATCCGCTGCCGTAACATGAATATCCGGGTTTTGAAAAAGGCATTTCAAAATACCGGCAGCACCGGGAGCACCGGCACCGGTCATTAAAATATTTATTTTGCTGTCGGTCATTTAGTAAATGTAAAATCTAAAATGAAGAATATAAAATGTAAAATAAAAGAATAAATATTCTGGTTGAATTTAATTTGAAACCATAATTCCAGAATCTTGTTTTACTGAAAATAAAAAGAAACATCATCCTTTTTGGGTCTTGTCTTGTCGAGGCTTTCCGAGACATCTCATACATATTGTGTAAAGAAAAACATTCTACATAAAACAACTCAAAAAGTCATTACCTCAAAAGATTCCTCTCCGCCGTTGGCGGACTCGGAATGACAACTCTCACTTCGGAATGACAACTCTCACTAAAATAGTAAATCTTTATTCCATTGCAAGGTTTTAAACTCTGTCCGGGATTCTTGCTATTCTTAAATATTAAAATCTAATATGCAAACAAAATCATCCAACCACTGCTTCCTCACCATACATTTGATTTTTAAATTTTAAGGATGGCGATGAAATAAAATTTCCAATACCCAACTCATTCCATTTTTCATCCACTGATTTTATTGTTTTGTCATCTGCAACAATAATATTGGGCCAGTCACGATGAAAATCATCATACTCTTTTGTTTTCCGTGTACCATCTAATCCCATGCAGGCGAAATAGCTACCAGGTGTCAGTTGTCTGGATTCGGCAATTGGACGTTTACAGAGGTGAGAATCTCTTTTTGGGTCGAGGTTATTACAAAACCGCCACAACGCAACAGGCAAATCATTTGCATCAACTGTATGCTCCACATATAGAATCATCTTTACTCCTTCCATTTCATTTAACTCACAAAGCTGCTGATGTAATTCTTTAATATGCCCTTTCCTGTTTTTTTCTACAGAAATTATTAAACATGGAATTTCTTTTACAAGTAAGG
>JANOFP010000538.1:0-3850 GCA_031413675.1 Bacteroidota bacterium | reverse complement strand
GCGACCAGCAGACCGTCAGCGTCGCCAAATCGCACCAGAGCGCGCGGTCGCAATTGCGCCGGGATCACGAAGGGATTGTCGCGCAGCTGCTCCTCATTGAGTTCCTGGGCCTCCCAGGGTTCCGGCTTGGGCAGCGCCGGCGCAGGCGGATAGCCTGGCAATTGCGGAGCATCGATCTCGTCAGGACCGCCGCGACCGGTTGGTCGCTGGTGCTCATGGGCGTTCGGGTATTTTCGCGCATACAGCAGGTGACTGAGACTGAAGTGGCTGCCATCACCACTGTGCACCACGAATTTCTCCGGATAGCCATTCATCACCGGGTGCGCCGGCAGTTACAGCCATCTTCATAGCTTCAATTGCGCCAGGTATATCGCCATGTATTTCCCGCAGGTAAGCAATACGTGAATAAGAACGAATATCAGGACGGATAGAAATCATTTTATCTGCGGCTTCTAATGCAGCAGCATAATTTCCCAGTTCCACATTTGCATCAACCAATAATCCATACACATACGCATTATATGGAAATAATTTTTTTAATTGTTCGCCTAATACCAAGGCATCTTCAAACTGATGTTGTGATAAGAGTACAGTTGCTTTCATTGCAAGGGCATCAAAATTCTTTGCATCCTTTTCAAGAATTGATTTGATGGAATGCAATGCAGCTTCATTATAATATTCATAGCTTCCTGTTATCCTTGCTTCCTGCAGGTAAACGGATGCAAGGGCAACTAAAGATTTTATATCGGCAGAGTTGTTTTTTATTTTTGCTGATAATACAGCAGCATTGTTTTGAGTAACCTGCCATTCTTTTGTATAGGCTAACGATGCTTTACGCGGCAATAATTTAAATGAGACCGTTTCTGCTTTTTTGGGATGATCATTTTTTTTCAAAATCATAAACGCTGATGCAGCAATAAATATAAAAGCTGCTGCTGCATATAAAATTTTCTTTTTCATTTGTAAAATATTTATTAGTTCTAAGTTGATTTAGAACTGCAGACCAGGTACGACCCGGTCTGCAGTTGAATTGAAAGGATTAATTTTTTACAACCTTGATTGTTTGTTTAACTACTCCATTTTTTGAAGCAGTTACTATATACGTTCCTTTTGAAAAATTTTCACTGTCCCACTGAATAGTGTACACACCAGCTTCCTGGTTTTTATCTGCAAGAACTTTTATCAGCTTACCATTTAAATCATGAATCATGATTTTTACTTTAGATGCCGCATCAACACTGTATTTAAAAGTGTTGTTGCTTGAACTTGGGTTTGGATAAGCCATTAAATTCATTTCAGCAGCAGCAAGACCAAGCGTACTGTTTGTCTTTTTCGCCATCTGCATTTGCGGAATAGTTGGCACAGTGCTTCTTGCACCATTATCATCACAATCACATTTATGTGTACCAGCCCATGGAGCGTCTACGTACGGGAACGAAGATCGTAACGGGGCATCGTTTGATGTAACACCAGCATTGTAGCTAAGCACATCAATCAAATCCTGGGAAACAGGATTATTGCCATCAAAATCATCGTACCATAATCCTATTGCTGCTAATGCTACGCCAGCCACTGCCTGCAACTCAATTGTAACAACATCATCTTCTAATCTTCTTCCATTAGGAAAACCATCCATGTTTGGAATATTTTGTAAAGATGTGCCTCCATTATATGCAGGGTTGGTTAATCCTAATACGGCTGCATTTACAATTCCAAGATTGCTGAAGTTTGGATCGTTTCTTTGTGTTGGAGGTACTGCCATATTTAAGCGCAGCATATCTCCACCATTCGGTAAAAAATTATTGATAAAAGGTTTTCCTGCGGCCAGTGGATTTCCACCTTTACCTGTTGCAAGTTGATAAGGCCTTAGATTCGGTACACCTGTATTAAAGATTGGCCATAGATCAACTGAACGTGGAGAATTTGCTGCGGGTAAAAGCAGGTTTCCAAAAATTGCATCATCAAGGGCAGTACCAGCTAATGCTGGATTTCCTTTCAAGCCATACAACCCGTTTTGAGTGTTGCCAAAACCAAAAGATCCCAATGAATTTTTTTGAATACGCAATGGTGCCAATGCAGGAACTGCACCACCAAATTGTGCATCATCCATATAAAGGCCGAGTTCAGGATTGTAGAAATATTTTCCAAATGTGCTTAAGTATTCAAGATCCTGGTATGGAGTTAATGCATTCCATAAATCTTTTTTACCAATTGGTACAATCACTTCGTTTGTTAATGGCATACCTAATCTTGATACCTGAACCCATGGGCCCTGGTGTGATTCGGTTCCATAATAATCATCCGGATTTAATACTCTTATTTTCTGGCGGCTGGCAGAAGCCCAAACACCAACAACATAATTGGGATCTAAAATGTTTGCAGCCTGGGCAACTGTCTTACCATCTTTTTGCAACGTAGAAATATCAACCTGTATAGCGATGGTTGAAACATTCAGGCATTTTAAACCATCAATAGAAGGTGTTGTGCCTGGCGTGGTACGGGGTGCATCACCCAAATCAAATACGCCACCGAGATCAACAAAGAATGGATCATCTGAAGTACCACAAAAAACTTTTTCACCGGTGTTAGCGGTAGTAATTGCACTATGAATTAATGATTCATAGCTTGGCGCATTTAAACCAGCACCACCGCTGATGGAACGAGGCCCAATATTTGGCGGAGGTACAACACCATTTGTAACAATTGTGCTGAATTTTTTTCCACCATTCATACTTCTTTCCAGCGTATAAGTAGTTTTCAGATTTTGTTTACCTAAACGGATATTGAAAAATGTTGTAGGGTCTTCATTCGTATGATCGAATGTAAAACGGTAAACAATATCATCGCCTTTTGTACCTACATTATTATCAACATGAATTTCATAGCGGATATTTTTTCCAAAAGAATAATAATTAGGGCCACCCTGTGGTAACTGACCGGGTACATAACAAGCAATGATGGTTATTTTGTTCGGGTTATCCGGGCTGCGGAAAGCATACAGATCCGTATTGTCGGCCAGCGGATCATTTGAAATTAATGGTGCTTCGCGGTGGCTTGATGCAAATGCTCCAACCGGGAACATATTTACAAGCATGGCAACCATCATAATGGAAGCATAGATTTTTTTCTTCATAAATGTTTTTTTTAAAAATGAATTAAAGTATCCGGTAAAATGGAATGGCTGGTTAGTACACCGGATTAAATTGTAATAAGCAGCTTACTATTTTCACGGGGCAGGGATTATATGGTGGCTTTTTATCAGAATGGATTTGGTAATGGCTAATGTTTAACACTGATCAGTTTTTTAAATACGGTAGAAATGCTTTGACGGATTTTCAGGATGACAGAATATTTATTTTGAAAGGCGGATTTTTTAAAATATTCAGAAAGAATACTAGTCTTACTTCGTAACAAATGATGAGTGTAAACGTTTGCTATACAGCGGATAGAAATAATTGAACTTAAATAAAGGGAAAAACTTAATTTCACGGCATTTTAAGTCAGGATTTGATCGCCCCGAAAGGCTTATCATTGCACCTTTAAACAGCAATTTCAATACTACTAGATGAAGGCTCTTACTATCATTACAGACCCGGTTTATATTCCAAAAACCGAATATACCCGGTACGAAAAATTTTGGCTTCGTTATATTAATGACCCAAGAGATTTGCCGTTTATTCATTTGCTCACCGGTATTCATTTAATGGTGTTGCCTGCTGCTATAATATTATATACACCTTTATTGCAGGGCTGGTACTGGCTGCTGCTGTATATCCCTTACTTCTACGTATCACAATTATATTTTAAAGGCCGGTTTGGTTTAATGCTGCATTGCATCAGCCACCGTAAA
>JANOFP010000537.1:0-1685 GCA_031413675.1 Bacteroidota bacterium | reverse complement strand
AACTTATCACTTCCTTTTCCTTTTGTTCTTGTTTTTTCACCTTTTGCATATTTACCAGTACGACTTCTTGGATGACCACCTGAAGCTTTACCTTCACCACCACCCATCGGATGATCTACCGGGTTCATAGCTACACCTCTTACACGTGGACGAATACCTCTCCATACGTTTCGACCCGCTTTACCCATACTCTGCAAACTATGATCACTGTTTCCAACTACACCAACTGTTGCATAGCAATTAATTAATATTTTTCTTAACTCGCCACTTGGCATTTTCAGCACTGCATATTTTTCTTCTTTGTTGGTAAGTTGAGCAGATGAACCTGCACTTCTCGCTATTTTACCACCCTGGCCAGGTTGCATTTCTATATTATGCACCATTGTTCCCAACGGCATATTTTTCATTTGTAATGCATTGCCTATTTCAGGTGCAACACTATCTCCGCTGATTACTTTCATTCCAACAGTTAATCCTTGTGGAGCGATTATGTAACGTTTTTCTCCATCTGCATATTCAACCAATGCAATAAACGAAGTGCGGTTGGGATCATACTCAATTGTATTTACAACTGCCTCTTCATTTTGTCTGTTTCTTTTAAAATCAATTACACGGTATTTCTTTTTATGCCCACCACCGAGGTAGCGCATTGTACGTCGTCCTGAAAAGTTGCGACCATTGCTTCTTCTTTTAGGCTCAACTAATGTTTTTTCAGGAACATTCGTTGTTACTTCAGCATATGCATTTCCGATTCTCCATCTAGTACCCGCAGTAACCGGTTTAAATTTTCTTAGTGCCATAATTCAGATTTTAGTATTCAGTACTTAGTACTGAGATGTTTTGCATTATTTGCGGTCATGCCGACCATTCATTTTTTATCTGAATACTGAGTACAGAGTACTCAGTATCTTGTTTTTAAATGTTTGCGTACATATCAATCGTTTCACCTACCGCAACCGTAACCATTGCTTTTTTGAAAGAAGGTTTTCGACCTTTTACCAAACCAGCTTTTGTAAAACGTGTTTTATTTTTCCCTGGAACTACAACTGTATTTACTTTTATAACAGTTACTCCATAAAAAGTTTCGATTGCTTTCTGAATTTCAAGTTTGTTTGCTTCTTTAGCAACACGAAAAGCATAACGGCGTAATTTTTCCTGTTGCGCATTTGCCTTTTCACTTAAAATCGGTTTTATTAATACATCTGATGCTTTCATCTCTTATTATTTTACAATTAAGCTTCTGCTTTTGTTTCTGAAAATTGTTTTAATGCACTTTCTGTTATAACCAACACGTTTGAATTGACTATATCATATGTGTTCAACTCACGACTTAATAATCCAAGAACTGTTGGAATATTTTGCAAGCTTAAATACACATTATCATTATAATCCGGCATTACAAACAGTGCTTTTTTATCTGCTATCTTCAGGTTGTTTAAAATCTCTACAAAAGATTTTGTTTTGGGAGCATTCATTGTAACATCTTCAACAATTACAATTGCATTTTCTTTTGCTTTATATGTTAATGCTGAATACCTGGCTAGTTCCTTCACTTTTGCATTCAACTTAATATCATAACTATGTGGTTTTGGTCCGAAGATAGTACCACCACCTTTGTACAAAGGGTTACGAATATTTCCTTTACGAGCACCACCAGTACCTTTTTGCTTATGCAATTTGCGGCT
>JANOFP010000536.1:0-4221 GCA_031413675.1 Bacteroidota bacterium | reverse complement strand
ATCATCCATCGTAAAGATGCTTAATTCTTTTCCAAGCTTCCGGTGATCTCTTTTCTTTGCTTCTTCTAAAAGCAATACATATTCATCCAATTCTTTTTGCGAGGGAAATGTAATGCCATACAATCTTGTAAGCTGCTTATTTTTCTCATCCCCTTTCCAGTAAGCACCGGCTATATTGGTAAGTTTGATTGCCTTTATAAAATTGGTGTTGGGAATATGCGGTCCACGACAGAGGTCTGTAAAATTTCCCTGGGTATAAAAAGTTATTTCACCATCATTCAGGTTTTGTAATAAATCAAGTTTATACTCATCCCCTTTTTCGGTAAAATATTTTACGGCATCCGCCTTTGAAATTTCTTTTCTTTCAAATGAATTATTTTTTTTTGCAAATTCATTCATCTTTTTTTCAATCACAAGCAAATCTTCCTCAGTAATTTTTTTATCGCCGAGATCCATATCATAGTAAAAACCATTTTCCACCGGGGGGCCTACCCAAAATTTCACTCCGGGATACATTGCCTCAACTGCTTCGGCCATTACATGGGAAGAAGAATGCCAAAACGTATTTTTTCCATCTGTATCATTCCAGGTCAAAAGCTTTAATGAAACATCCTCATTGATAGAACGATTGGCATCCCAAATATTTCCATTTACGGTTGCAGCTAAAACTTTTCTTGCCAACCCCTCTGAAATTGATTTGGCGATATCCAGGGATGAAATTCCTTTTTCATATTGCCTGACTGAACCATCTGGTAACGTAACATTAATCATCTTAAAAATTAATAATTAAAAATGAATTATTTTTTAACGCAGCTGTAAAAAACTGTCTGAGACCCCACTCACTATTTACCATTTACCACTCACCATTTTAGTGCGGCGAAATTAACAAACTATTGCCTGCTAACCATATTTCTTTACGAACTTATTCGTTAGTTTTGAAGCCGTGATGAAAAGATTGTTATTATTAAAATTATTTCTCCTCACCGCCCTCCTGATTCCGTATTCCATTAGCCTTGCGCAAAATATTACCGGAATATGGCGGGGTAATTTTTTTACCGCCGACGGCAGTCAATATAAATTTGAAGTACAGTTAGAACAAAAAGGAATTAAAATTTCGGGTGTTTCATATTCCTATCTCTCCACTATATTTTATGGCAAAGCAACTCTTACCGGAAATTTCAATAAGGCTTCCAAAAAAGCATTGGTAGAGGAAATAAAAACAGTGGAACTCAGAATGTCTGATTATTCCGTTCCCTGTATTATGAAATGCAATTTCGTGTATACCAAATCGGGACGTGAAGAATTTTTGGAAGGTAACTACACCAGTAAATTTGAGAAGAACAGTTTCGGTGGAAAAAAAGGAGAAGATTGTGGGGATGGAACCGTTTATCTGAGAAGAGTAACAACTTCCGATTTTCCGGTAGAACCTTTTTTAAGAAATAAATTGAAATCAAATACGGCTATTCAACCTTTAAAAAAAGATTCAACAAAGACAAAGATTGTAAAATCTCCGGTAAAGAAAACATCGCCTTCAACAAGCACTAAGCCGCCGGTGAAGAAAACGGTAACAAATGTTGTAACGAAACCGCCGGTAAAAAAACCTGTTACAAATGTGGTTACAAAGCCTCCTGTCAAAAAACCGGCAACGAATAATACAACATCAACAAATACGGCTGCAAAAAATTCAATTCCGAAAAAAAATCCAGTTCTTGATTCAGCATTAAAGATTGATAAACCTGTTGAAAAAACTTCTGTACCCAAACTTATTATTCCTAAACCCAGCATACTTACCACGCGGAAAAATGAATTGGTTTCAACCCTGGAAATTGAAAATGAAAATGTAGTAGTAAAAATTTATGACAATGGTGTAATAGATGATGACACCATTTCTGTGTATTACGACAATAAATTAGTGCTTTCAAAAAAACGGCTTACGGCTTCTGCACTTGTCCTTAATTTAAAAATGGATGACAACAACAGCAATCATGAATTGATAATGGTAGCAGAAAATCTGGGTCGCATTCCTCCCAATACTTCACTAATGATTGTGGAAGCAGGCGATAAACGTTTTGATGTAAGAATAACATCCACTGAACAAAAGAATGCAATGGTGCGGTTTAAATACCGAAAAAAATAATTCGCTGCACTATCCGGTTAATAACAAATCATACCGTTTCTGTACCCCCGCAACCGTGGGGCAAGTTTTTTAATTCGATTAAATTCATTTCAACTATTTTGCTTCTTTAAATGAAACGATGCCTCCTCATATTATTCTATACAGCTTGTATTGTGAATGTAAATGCACAGAAATCGAAACAGGAAGTAAATATTAATGGAATCTGGAAAGGAAAATTAGTTCAGAACCAAGGCGGCTGTTTCCCAGTTTATAATATCGAATTGCAATTGCAAATTGCCGGCAGTCATATTACCGGTTACTCATACCATTATTCTGACCCTACAAATTTTGTAAAAGAAGATTTTGAAGGAAACTGGGATGCAAAAACCAAGACAGCAACGATTGATGAATTGAAAGTAATTACTTTTCAGATACCCAGTGATTGCATTCCCTGCATAAAGAAATATACATTGGTGCTGCATACAGAAGGTGCCGATGAACAACTTCGCGGAAGCTGGAGCGGTACTACGATGGATAAACGTACCGCATGTCCACCCGGTACGATTGTATTGAACCGTGTGACAAAACCTGACTTTAAACCTGATCCAAAACTTCCGCCAACTTTAGTGCAACGAAAAGCAGAATTAGTAAAAGAAATAATGGTGGACACGGGAAATATTAAAATTGATTTTTATGATAATGGACAAATAGATGGTGATACAATTTCTGTTTATGTAAATAATTATCCAACTGTATCCAGAAAAATGCTTACCACTAAGCCTGTGACCATGCAGGTAAGAATTGATTTGAAAAAACCGATACAGGAAGTAATTATGGTTGGTGAAAATATGGGCAGCATTCCTCCCAATACCGCATTGATGATTATTAATGCAGGCGACAAACGTTATCAACTCTATCTAAAAAGTGACAGTACCAAGAATGCGATGGTGCGGTTTATTTATCAGAAGCCGGGAGGCTAGTAAAGTATGCCACACTTTGGAGGTATGGCATATTTTAGAGAAAACATTTCGAACACCATAATCCTACAAAGGAAAGTATAGCAAACGGTCATAACTTTTTCGCAACCTCTTTCTTATTTTTAATGAATGAAAAATACTTTTTTCATAGCCTGCCTGTTTTTTTCAGGAAATTTATTTTCGCAGAACATCGAAGGCGAGTGGCTAGGGGAAATTTATTTAAAAAATAAAAAAGGGAAATACACTCTTTTCTTTCCAATTGGAATTGATTTAAAGTATGATTCAATTTCGAAAAGCTATAATGGGTTCAGTACGACAAAGTCCTTTGCTTCAGCAATTGTAGAATGTGGCGTAAAAGGAAATTATAATACTGAAAATGAAATATTAACTATTGTAGAAACGGTTACTATAAATTCTAATACAACAGAAAAAGGCAGTTTACCTTTCAGTGTATTAAACCGATTTTATTTATCATTTAATGATTCCACCAAAAAAAAACTTACAGGAAGCTGTGAATGTTTAATGCCAGAACAAGATCCCTTATGTTCTAAAAAATTAAAAATAGAACTAAGAAGATTTAGTTCAAATTAAAAAATTTATATAAAATACTCAAGTATTATAAACTCAAACTCCACCCCTCTCTATATTCTCTTTTTACAAACTGATTGGCTTCGTCAAAATTTGTAATCTTCATATTCTTTGCATCCCACAATAATTTTTTACGACCCAGGTATTTATCACCCCAGCCTTTCAGCTTCGGATTTACCATCATTGAACTACGTATAGCAAGATTGCCAATTAAAATACTTTCTGTAAATGGACCCGCATATTCAAATGGTGAACTTGTTTTTGCATTACCATGCCCGGCAATACAGGCATTCACCCATTGCAAATAATGGCCTTCGGGAACTCTTTTTATTTTTTCAGCAGGCATTTGTTTTTCTTTCATCAGTTTGGTTGGCAAAAGTCGTGGGTTATCGCCATAGCAATCCATCAGCAATTTTCCTTTTGTCCCTATAAATAAAACACCACCATCCCAGTTTCCAAATGCTTCTTCCGGTAATAATTCGGCCGGTCTTTCGGGAAACAAGCCCCCATCATGCCAGGAAACATTGATAGTTCCTTTTC
>JANOFP010000535.1:0-4937 GCA_031413675.1 Bacteroidota bacterium | reverse complement strand
AAGTTGCATGAGCCTTGTTCAATGAAAAATAAAAGACCCTGAAAGAATATATATTCTTTCAGGGTCTTTTATTTTTCATTGAACAAGGCTCATGCAACTTTTTTTGTTCTACTGATTCATTAGGCATTTGCAAATTTGCACATCAGCACATTTGCAATTCACTTATTTTTGAAATGTGAAAAATTACAGACAACAACATCGTCCAAAAAAGAGTTCAATGGTTATTGGCAGGCAGGCCGTACTCGAAGCTCTGCAAACCGGAAAACAATTAGACCGGATTTATCTTACCCGTGAAGCAAAGGGAATGGTGATTGAAGAAATCAATTCATTGGCAATTAAAAATGCAGTACCCATAAATTTTGTTCCGATTGCAAAGCTCAATGGATTTAATGTAAGCAATCATGATGGTTGTATAGCCATGATTGCAAAAGTGCAGTACCAGGATTTACAAGATGTAATTTCTTTTGTGGTAGAGCAAGGTCGAACACCTTTGTTTTTAATTTTAGATGGAATAACAGATATAAGAAATATAGGTGGCATTGCCCGTACAGCATATTGCTGTGGTGTAGATGCAATTATTATTCCTGATAAAGGGGTGGGGGCATTGAATGAAGATGCAATAGTTACTTCAGCAGGTGCCTTAGAAAAAATTGCAATATGCCGTGTAAGCAGTTTAATGAAAACAGTAGATGATTTGCATAGTAACGGAATAAAAGTATTTGCCAGTGAAATGACTGCTGAGAAAACAATCAGCGAAGCCGTATTGAATGAACCTTGTGCAATTGTTATGGGCAGCGAAGACAATGGGATATTCCCAGCGTTGATGAAAATTTGTGACGAGAAAATAAAAATTCCCATGAATGGGGATTTTGAAAGTTTGAATGTGTCGGTGGCTACAGGGATTATTTTGTATGAGGTGATGAGGCAGCGGGGTTGATTTGTTATTTCTGCAACAACCATTTTATTACTTTTCGAAAATAATACAGTTACATTAGTAAACTCAGGAATAAGATAAAACTGGCTTCAAGATTATAAATAAAAGCTGAATGCTATCTTTATACCCGAATGAAAATTTTTCCAATCAAACTTATCGAATGCCCCCGCGATGCCATGCAGGGCTGGAAGCATTTTATTCCCACCGAAAAAAAGATACAATACATTAATTCATTATTGAAAGTTGGGTTTGATACAATTGATTTCGGGAGTTTTGTTTCTCCAAAGGCAATTCCACAAATGGCGGATACCGGGCAGGTAATTGGTAATTTGGAATTAGGTGTTGGGAATACAAAGCTTTTGGCGATTGTTGCTAATATGCGTGGAGCAGAAGCAGCAAGTATGTTTGATCAAATTTCTTATCTCGGGTTTCCATTTTCGGTTTCAGAAACATTTCAACAACGAAATACAAATTCAACTATTCAAGAATCATTGGAAAGGGTAGAGGACATTCAAAACCTTTGTTTCAAGACAAGTAAGAAATTGGTTGTTTATATTTCAATGGGTTTTGGAAATCCGTATGGCGATTTATATGATGAAGAAATTGTATTTAATTGGGTAGAGCGGTTAGTGGCTATGGATATTGAAATTATTTCACTGGCAGATACGGTAGGCATTGCCACTCCCGAGCAGGTTTATGACATGACTTCTTATTTAATTGATTCGTTGCCAGGAACAGAAATTGGAGTTCATCTTCATTCTACTCCTGCTAACTGGAAAGAAAAATTAAATGCAGCGGTTAAAGCAGGCTGCAAGCGTTTTGATGGCGCATTGAAAGGAATTGGTGGTTGCCCCATGGCAGATGATGAATTAGTTGGGAATATGAACAGTGAATTGATGATTGATTATTTTAAAGAAAAGAAATTGATTGATAGCCTTAATGAAAATGCGTTGAAAGAAAGTTTACGGATTGCAGATGAAGTATTCCTTTAATTGAAATTTGATTTTTGTTTCTTGTTATTTGTTTCTTGGATCTTATTATTTTATTAGTTATGGATTTCATGTTGAACGTAGACATTAAAAAGCCGGAGGAACAAATCGGTTACAGGGATAAAATCCTTTTAATTGGTTCCTGTTTTACAGAACATATCGGCAATGCTTTGCAAGACCTGAAATTTTCAGTTTTGCAAAATCCCAATGGTATATTATTTGATCCCGCCAGTGTTTGTAAAAGTCTGCAATCCTACATCACAAATTATAAATACAAAGAAGAAGATATATTTCTGTTAAATGAAGTTTGGAATAGTTGGAATCATCATTCACGGTTTTCTCATATAAATAAAGATGAATGTTTAAAAGGAATTAATGAGTCTCAAAAAAAGGCTCATGAGTTTTTGAAAGAAGCGGATTGGTTGATTATTACTTTGGGGTCATCATTTTCTTATCGGCTAACAAGCCTCACCCCCAACCCCTCTCCTGGCGGAGAGGGGAGCGGCGTAGCTAATTGCCACCGTGCCCCATCACAATGGTTTGATAAACATTTGTTGGAAATATCTGAAACGAAATCTTTGATTGAAGAGACTTATCATCAATTGATAAAGTTCAATCCTGAATTAAAAATTATTTATACGATAAGTCCGGTACGGCATATCCGAGATGGAGTGGTGGAGAACAACCGTAGTAAAGCAAGATTGATTGAAGCAGTTCATCAAATGGTTAATGATTTTCCAAATCAATCTTATTTTCCTGCTTATGAATTAGTAATTGATGTGCTGCGTGATTACCGGTTTTATGATGTGGATATGGTACATCCGAATTACCCGGCTACGGAATTTGTAATGGAAAAGTTTAAGGAAAATTTTATTGATTCAGCTTCTCAATCATTTATGGAAGAAATAAAAAATATCGTAATAGCAAGAAAGCATAAAGCATTTCAGCCGGAGACAAATGCACATCGTGCATTTTTAAAAGCATATTTTGAAAAAGCAACGGATTTACAGGCAAAACTTCCATACCTGGATTTTTCGGACGAAATAAATTATTTTAAACTGGATTGATTATTATCTGGTAGCCCTGATTTTTCAATATGGATAAAAATGAATTGATACCAATTTTTTCGGCGAGATATGGCAAGGAGCCTCAGCATATTTTCTTTTGCCCCGGCCGTGTAAATCTGATCGGTGAGCATATTGATTACAATGGTGGGAGTGTAATGCCCTGCGCAATTTCTATGGGTACTTATTTAGCTGTATCCAAAAATATTGATAAACGTTTACGGTTTCAATGTCTCAATTTTCCAGAAACCGCCGAACTGCATTTGCAGGAATCGTATACAAAAACCGGTAAAGAGTGGTTCAATTATCCGTTAGGTGTTATCAATGAATTAATTTCTAAGAATATTTCTTTATCAGGATTAGATCTATTGTTCTATGGCAATCTTCCAATTGGGGCAGGTTTATCTTCATCTGCTTCTATTGAAGTGTTAACCGCTTTTGCAATGAGCAAATTGTTTAGTGTTGAAATTTCGAATAAAGACATTGCCCTTCTTGGAAAAAAAGCAGAGAATGAATTTATTGGAATCAATTGTGGCATCATGGATCAGTTTGCAGTGGCAATGGGAAAAAAAGAAAAAGCAATTTTACTCAACTGCGATACATTGGAATATGAATACCTGCCTTTTGAAATTGGAGATTATATTTTGACTATCATCAACAGTAATAAGCAAAGAAAATTAGCTGATTCAAAATACAACGAACGTTTTGGAGAATGCAGAGAAGCATTACGTCTTCTGGAAAAAGAGCTTTCAGTGAATCATTTATGCGAAATTGACTTTCATTCATTTCAAGCTCATCGTCATTTAATAAATGATGCAGTATTGGAAAAAAGAGTTCTGCATGTTATCAGTGAAAATTTCAGAGTAGGTGAAGCAAAGGATGCATTGAAAGCAGGTGAGCTTTTTACTTTTGGCAAATTGATGTATGCTTCGCATAAATCATTAAAAGAATGGTATGAGGTAAGCGGAAAAGAGTTGGATACGATTGTTGAGTTTTGTAAATCGTATGCTGATTGTATTGGTGCAAGAATGACCGGTGCTGGTTTTGGAGGCTGTGCTATTGCCCTGGTTAAAAAAGAAAGCTTTGTTGATTTTGCTGAGAAATTGAAAGTTTATTATAAAGGCATTATTGGGTATGAACCAGAAGTATTTGCAAGCGACATAGGAGATGGGGTAAGAGAATTGGTTTAAACAATAAAACGATATTCATTTTTCAAAAACTCTTCTAAGTCTTTCAATAAAGCCAATTGGTTTTTTGCCCTGTCAAAATTTTGTTCGGGATGGTTGATACGGTAATAAATGTCACCATTCAGATAATCAGCTAAATAACGCAAGGCCTGCATATAGATCATCAGCAAACCAGCGTAGTGGATATATTTTTTTTCTGCTGCAGTCAGCTGATTCCCGATTACCCCCATATAACCTGATAAAATAGCTTCATAAAAATCCTTGCTGATCACGATGCTGTCAGTATTGGTACTATTTTCTTCTTCACTACTAACCATGGAGCGGATCATATCTCCGATATCGGAGAAAAAATACCCCGGCATTACTGTATCAAAATCAACCGGGCAAATTACGCTCCCCGTTTTATGGCTGAAAAGTACATTGGCAATTTTTGCATCATGGTGCATAACCCGTTGAGGAAATTCATCCGATTCAACAATGGTATCATAAAAATGTTTGTATCGTTCCCTTTGTTTTAACGCTTCAACCATTGAAATTGATTTCGACAATCTTTCATTGGATGCATCGTTAATGGCTTCTTCAAATTGCCTGTACCGGAGCCCGAGGTCATGAAAGCCGGGTATAACGGTTTTCAACACCTGAACATTAAAACCAGCGAATGCAGCAGTGAATGATGCAAAGGCATTTGCCGTGGCTTTTACCTGAGCAGGGTTTTCGGCAACCGTAAACATACTTGCATCATCAATAAATTCAAATGTCCTCC
>JANOFP010000534.1:0-4438 GCA_031413675.1 Bacteroidota bacterium | reverse complement strand
TTTTTCTTTAGTTCTTTTATCAGGTTGCTGCCATGCAAATCTCCGGAAGCTTCGCCGGCGATAATATAATATTTCATGCGGCTGCAAAATACGGTTTCCGGCAACGAACGCAAAGAAGTGCTTATCGTAAGAAAAAATATTTCTTCTGGAGATAAAGCTCAATAGAATTCATTTAGTAAAAGTGAATGATCTCTCATAATCGGGGGACGATACCCATTACGGATGCAGGTAACTAAAATCAGATAACTACTTTGAGAAGTAAAATGCCGATTCCATAAATCAGGGTAACAATAAATATTCCTTTAGCAGTATGGTCTCTGTTTGTGTTTACATAGAGAGTAAATAAAACAACATTAGCCAATAAGGATAAGGAACCAATGGCCGTAATCATGCTCTTTGTATTGATAAACAGTTCGAAGAAATCTGAAAATGCCAGTTCGTTGTATTTTATAAAATAAACAACAATCAATCCGAGTACAGGACCAATAAGACCCAATACCAATCCGAGTTTTAAATTATCTTTTGTAAGTATCATTTCCAGGTTTTTTCAAGTTTTGTTTTAAGAACATAATTCGTTAAGTCAAATTGTACAGGTACTACGCTTACATAATTATGTGCCAGAGCCCATACATCTGTATCTTTTGCTTTATCAAAATTTACAAACTCACCTGTGAGCCAGTAATAGCGTTTGCCACCGGGGTCATGACGTTCAATAAAATCTTCCACATATTTTGCATAAGCCTGTTTGCATATTTTTATACCCTTTATATGCTCTGCTGGCAGTGCTGGAATATTTACATTCAATACAGCATGTTTATCCAGTTTTGTAGCCAGCATTTTTTCAACAATTATTCTTGCATATTTTTTTGCTGCGGTAAAATCGGCATCAATCCGTAAATCCAATAATGAAAAACCAACCGATGGGATACTTTCGATACCGGCTTCTAATGCAGCACTCATCGTACCCGAATAAATAACATTGATACTATGATTGGCTCCATGATTAATGCCACTCAAACATAAATCGGGTTTACGATGCAATACTTTGTCAACAGCAATCTTAACACAATCAACCGGAGTGCCAGTGCAGGAATAAGCTTCATCTGCTCCGGGTACATGTACTTTATGTAATCTTAATGGAGAACCAATTGTAATAGCATGACCCATTCCGGATTGCGGTTTGTCGGGAGCAACGACTACAATTTTTCCAAGATCTTTTACTGCGTCCACCAGGTTTAAAATGCCGGGTGCTGTAACACCATCATCATTTACGATTAAGATTACAGGTCTTTCAGTTTTTTTCTTTGCCATGTGTTTGGCAAATGTGCAGAATAATTTCTTTTAATTCAAAAGGCTTAGTTCACATCTGTTGAAAAGAGTATTGAGTAGAGTCACTTTTTGTTTTTCGATTGTATAAAATTTATAGGGTTTGTACAAACGACTCCTTTGGAAGATTTTGAAACAGCGATAATCTTTAGTAAGAATTTGGAAAAACAAAAATATTTAGTATTTTGCAGCTAATTAAATTAGTTCTATATGTCTTTTGCTAATCAAAATATGAAATACCTGCGCAAGTTGCGAGGCTGGACTCAATTAGAGTTTTCTGAAAAGCTCAGAGTAAAAAGAAGTCTTATTGGTGCGTATGAAGAGGAAAGGGCTTTGCCAAATATGGATGTATTGGAAACAGTGTGTGATATGTTTAAACTCACTATGGATGATTTGCTTCGTCGGGATTTGAGTGATAACAAATCAAATTATTTAGCACGGCGGCGGGCAGCTAAGTTAATGTCCAATGGCAGATCAGATATTCCATTTGTGCCGGTAAAAGCAGCAGCAGGTTATTTAGCCGGTTATGGTGATCCTGATTTTATTGATGAATTAAATACATTCACATTGCCCATGTTGGGTGGTGGAGATTATCGTGCATTTGAAATTATAGGAGATAGTATGTTGCCGGTACCAAGCGGTTCCGTTATTGTTTGTGAAAAAATATCGAATGCAGATGATTTGAAAAATAATTCTACATGCATTCTTGTTTCCCGCCATGATGGAATTGTATATAAACGGGTACAAAAAAATACGAAAGTAAAAAATAAGCTCACATTGGTAAGTGACAATCCATCTTACCAGCCTTATTCTATAAATGTGGAAGATGTAATGGAAATCTGGGAATCGAATTATATTATTTCTAAAGCGGGGCAACAGGCAAGGTGGGATGTAAATCAGCTTGCAAGTCTTGTAAATAATCTTCAGGAACAGGTAACTACCCTTAAAAAAACTATGAACTGATACAGAAATTACGGATGAAATGCAGCAGGATTGGTTTATTTTGCAGACTTTATAAAACTCATTTAGGTCAATGATTAGTTGGAGTTTTATAAAAATCAATTTACTGTATGAGGACTAATGCTGCTGTATTCTTTTTATTTCTGTTTTCAGGGGTCTATTCCTATTCTCAAAATAGTTCCATAGAGGCTGTAAGAATTTCTCAGGCGCCAAAAATAGATGGTGTATTGGATGATGCGGCCTGGAAAAATGCCCCCGTTGCTACAAACTTTATACAAAACTCTCCAAATGTAGGTGCAGCCGCAAATCAAAAATCGGAAGTAAAAATTGTTTACGATAATAATGCTATTTATATCGGGGCTTATTTATATGACGACCCGAATCAGATACGAAAACAATTTACAGCCCGTGATGATGAAGGACAAAAAGATGTGGACTATTTCTCAGTTTTTTTTGATACCTATCACGATAGGCAGAATGGTTTTCAGTTTTTAGTTACTTCAGCCAATGTTCAAAGCGATGCTAAATTGGATCCCAATGCAAAAACTGAGTTCGGATCGTATGGCGATAAAACCTGGGAAGCCGTTTGGAATAGCGAAGTAAGTATTAAAAGTGATGGTTGGGTAGTGGAGATGCGCATACCCTATTTATCTCTTCGTTTTCCGAAAGCCGATATTCAAAGTTGGGGCCTTCAATTTTTACGATTCGTAAGAAGAAATAATGAACGGAGTTTTTGGAAAGAAGTAAAACCAGAAATAAATGGCTTCACGAATCAATTTGGCGATTTTAATAATTTAAAGGATTTAAAACCGCCACTTCGTTTAAGTTTTTCTCCTTATGTATCTACGGGTATCCGATCATCACCCGATGATGTTGACGGGTTTCATAAAACATGGTTGCGAAATGGTGGTATGGATATTAAATACGGATTAAATGAAAGTTTTACTCTCGATGCTACATTGATTCCTGATTTTGGACAGGTAGTTTCTGATAATGTTGTAAATAATCTTACACCGTATGAACAAAAATTTACAGAAAACCGTCCCTTTTTTACAGAGGGCACAGAACTGTTTAATAAAGCCGGTTTATTTTATTCAAGAAGAATTGGACGTACACCATCAAAATATTTTACTGTACGTGCAATGGGCACCGATCCCAATATTGAAATTGAAAAAAACCCTTCAGTTACACAATTAATCAATGCAATAAAATTTTCTGGAAGAAATGAAAAGCGGTTGGGTATTGGTGTTTTTAATGCTGTTGGTGCTCCCATGCATGCAATAATCCGGAATAAAACAACCGGGGAAAGAACAAAAATTGAAACAGAACCACTGGCTAATTATAATATTCTTGTTTTTGATCAGGCTTTAAAGGGGCGTTCCTATATTTCTTTTACAAATACCAATGTTATCCGAAATGGATCTGACAGAGATGCAAATGTGAGTGCTGTTGATTTTGCGGCATACAATAAAAAAAGTTCACATGTCTTTCAAGGTACGGCACGATATAGTAAAATTTGGGCAGCCACTTCTTTAGATGGGTATAATACAACTTTTAAGTATTCAAAAGTGAGTGGTAGTTGGCGGTATTCACTTTCAAATAATATTGTATCAGAAAATTACAATCCGAATGATCTTGGAATTTTAACTTCGGCAAATAAAATTGTTAATTCAGCAAGCTTCAGTTATAAACAGTTTACACCTACCCGTAATTTTATTACCTATAGTCATGAACTTTTAGTACAGTACAACTTAAATTATAATCCCCGTGCATACTCGACATTTAGGTTTGCAACTACTTCCTTTTGGTTGTTCAAAAATTTCTGGGATATTTCACTCAGCACAATAATAGTTCCTGTGCCCTTTCACGATTATTATGAATTGCAAACTCCCGGAAAATTTATCCGGTATCGGGAAAACTACCAGTCCGAATTAAGTGGAAGCAGCGACAGCCGTAAGAAATTTTACTTTGAATATGCAGCCGGTTATAGCGTTTCACCTGCATTTGATAATAAATTTTACCATTGGAAACTGGGAAGTCAATTCCGGTTCAGTAATAAATTTACATTGGGAATAAAAGCTGATAAAACTTTTGAAGAAGAGAACCGGGGCTATGCTTTTTTACGGGAAACAAACGGTGACCCCATTGCCGG
>JANOFP010000533.1:0-3434 GCA_031413675.1 Bacteroidota bacterium | reverse complement strand
GGCATGTGAATGCATACTTTCCGCTATTTGTTCCAAAAAGTTTTTTGGAAAAAGAAGAAGGTCATGCTGAAGGTTTTGCAAAAGAGTGTGCCATCGTCACTCATTATCGCCTGAAAGCGGATCCAGATAAAAAAGGAAAATTGATGGTAGATCCGGATGCAAAGCTGGATGAAGAATTAATTATCCGGCCTACAAGTGAAGCTATCATCTGGCATACCTATAAAGATTGGATTCAGAGTTACCGCGATCTTCCCTTACTAATAAATCAATGGGCAAATGTGGTGCGTTGGGAAATGCGTACCCGGTTATTTTTACGTACTGCAGAATTTCTTTGGCAGGAAGGTCATACAGCTCATGCAACTGCAAATGAGGCAATAGAAGAGACAAGGAAAATGCTGGAAGTATATGCAACATTTGCCGAAGAATTTATGGCATTGCCGGTAATTCGCGGCATTAAATCTGAAAGTGAACGATTTGCCGGTGCCATCGATACATATTGTATTGAGGCTTTGATGCAGGACGGAAAAGCATTGCAAGCTGGTACATCCCATTTTCTCGGTCAAAATTTTGCAAAAGCATTTGATGTAAAATTTTCTAATAAAGAAAATCAGCAGGAATTTGTATGGGCTACCAGTTGGGGCGTAAGTACAAGATTAATTGGCGCATTGGTAATGGCGCATAGCGATGACGATGGATTGATATTGCCACCCAAAATTGCACCATTACAGGTTGTTATTGTTCCAATTTATAAAGGCGAAGATCAAAAGAGTATGATTGATGAAAAAGTATTGCCATTGGTAGCACAATTAAAAGCATTGAACATTCGGGTAAAGTATGACGATAATGATAACGCAAGACCGGGCTGGAAGTTTGCAGAGCATGAAATGAAGGGTGTGCCAGTGCGGTTGGCCCTGGGAGCAAGAGATTTGGAAAATAATGTTGTGGAAGTGGCAAGACGTGATACAAAGGAAAAGAAATCCTATTCTTTAGATGGTATTGCAGAAGTAATCAGGAATTTGCTGGAAGAAATACAACAGGCAATGTTTGATAAAGCACTGACTTATCGTGAGCAGCATATTACTAAAGTAGATGACTGGAATGAATTTGAAAAATTATTAGATGGGAAAGGTGGTTTTTTATCAGCACATTGGGATGGAACGACCGAAACAGAAGATGCTATAAAAGAAAAAGCAAAAGCAACTATAAGATGTATTCCCTTAAATAATGAAATGGAAGAAGGTAAATGTATATTAACCGGGAAGCCTTCAAAACAACGTGTACTATTTGCAAGAGCTTATTAAAACAACGTTTATAAAAAATTTGTCCGTCTCCTTTCGTCACTTTATTTTTATATATACTAAAACTTAAAAAATCATGGATCAGGAAAACAAAAATCTATTTGGATTAACTATTGAAGCTAACACAGCATCTACCATGAGTTCTTCAGCACAATGGGGCAGGATACTTGCCTGGTGCGGTATTATTATGGGAGCTATGCTCGTAATCCTTGGCTTACTTTTTCAGGGTATGATGAGTAAAGGAACAAGTGGTTTTAACCGGTTTGAATCCAATGACGGTTTCGCCGGAAGTATGGCATTTGCCGGAGGAGCGGCTATGGTTATGTATATTATTATGGGAGGGTTAACTATTCTTGGAAATGTTTTTTTACTCAACTATGCAAATAAAATAAGTGCTGCTTTAAAAACAAATGATCAGGGAACTTTAAATGCTGGTTTTGCAGGATTAAGAAACTATATGGCATTCTGGGGAATTATTATGATAATCAGTTTATTGTTTATGCTGATTGCTCTTGCATCTTTAATGATGAGCATGTAATTTAATTTTAATTAAAAAAGCATCTGTTTGAATATTCAACCGTGTGCTTTTTTATTTTGTACTTAAATAGTTATAATCTTTCAAAGCAATTTCTAAAAAATCAAATGGAGAAAGTGCGGATTCGATTTTTAGGTGTGCTTTAATTTTTTCACTGGCTCCGGAAGCCATATGATAATCACCTTTTTTGCGGGCAGTATCTAAAATATTTTTTATCGCATTAATATCGTTATCATTCAGTTTCATAATTTCAGGAAAGCTGGGGACATAACTGTCCGACACTTCCTGGAAAACCGTGTCTTCAATATCTGCTTTTGTGTTTATTTTTATTAATATGGTTCGTGCCAATATATCTCCAAGCCGTTGCCCTTTTTTTGATGACACCACTAATATAATATCTGTAATGAAAAAAGTTAATACGGCCAGTATTAAAAAAATGGATTCGGCATCCCGCATAAAATAAGGCATCGAAAGCAAAAGAAGAAGTATCGCAACTATCCAGACATCACCGAGGCGCAGTAACCATCGTATTAAATATTGACTGATGCTTGGCCGGCCTCCGTTTTCATCTACCACCCGAAGCTTCATAATTTTTTTGCCAATACTTTGCCCATTCATGGTTATTTCCAGTACTACATGATAGATTAAAACAGGTAGAAAAAGAAGGACTCCTATGGCTGCCATATCGTATTGGGCATCGGAATCAAAAGAATTTCTGTTATTGTCAATGGAATTATAAATGGCACTGGCTATTCTGAGATAAAAATATTCAATCAGCATATCAATCAGCAATGCAAACATCCGGCGGTAGAATTCCGGTATCTCAAATTCAAGATCAATATTAAAATTGGTAGGTACTTTTATTACAGCCATGCCGGCAATTATTTAATCAGCATGGAAAGTAAGTTAATATTTTTCTTTTTTAAGAAACAGGCAACAACTTTTTATAAAATACATTATTTTACACCGCAAGCAATACAATCAATGCGGGAAGCACTGTTTATAAAAAAAAATAAAGACCGTTGGGTTAAAAACCAGCATATGCCTTCTGACGACCCGGACGATATGGCAAAAGATTTTACTCAATTGGTAGATGATCTTGCTTACTCAAAAACATTTTATCCATCCGGGAAGGTTACCAAGTTTATTAATACGGAAGCCTCAAAAATTTATTTAAGTATTTATAAAAACCGGAAAGAAGAATCAAACCGGCTTCTTACATTCTGGAAGTATGATTTGCCCCTTATCATACGTAAACACCATGGTACGATTCTTTTTACATTCATTTTGTTTTTAATTTTTTTTGCAATCGGATTTTTTACTTCCAGCCAGGACGAAGAAATGGTGCGAAGAATGTTTGGTGACGGGTATGTTGACAAAACAATTGAGAATATAAAAAAAGGAAACCCATTTGGCATTTATGAATCGGGTAACCCTTTTTTAAGCTGGCTGCATTTAATGATTCATAATATCCGGGTGATGATGATGGGTTATACTTCCGGTTTGTTTTGCGGAGTGCCAAGCATGTATATCCTTTCACAAAATGCCGCTATGGTAGGTGTATATGATCAGCTATTTGCTTCACAAGGGTTGGGTTTAAG
>JANOFP010000532.1:0-5114 GCA_031413675.1 Bacteroidota bacterium | reverse complement strand
CCTGTTGCACACTATCTTTTGCAGCGTCTTCATTTTTTAAATATTTCATACATACACCCAGTAGTAGCATAGTATATCGCTGAAGCAAAATACCCAGCAGTTCATTGTCCCGGCTTTGGTAAAATTGTTCAAGCAGATCCTGATCGGTGGTATGGTTATCGTTACCGGAATTCACAAGTGGAAAATAAACATTTTGTAATTAAGATGTAAAAAAGAAAAAATTTCATACGGATAGTGCTTCCAATGTCTTTTCTTTTTTCTTAAATACGAAAATGTTTGAATTAGACTGGGGGTGATTTTTTAGTGAGCCTTAATCAAGACGAGACATTACCGCTGATGATTGTTTCAATGTCCAGCCCCACTATTGGCAACCAATGTTAGCGGTTGGGCTTGTATCATTCTCTCATTATTTTACTCTTATATAAACAATCTCTGTTGAAGTTGTCCACGGAGCATTGTCTACAGAAGTTTCTTCATTAAAGTTATAATTCTCTCCAGCTTTTTTCATGGCAACCCGAGTCTTAGTCAGCTTACCTTGTATGAGCTCTTCTCCTTCAAAATAAAAGTTCCCTTCTTCATCAGTTCTCCCTTTTAATGTTTGAGTTTCCCCCGAACTTCCGTAATGGTAGTATGTTATATGTTTACCTTCAGTCGAGTAACCAATGATACTTACACTTTTACTAACTGCACCTGATTTTGTTTTAAATTCTGTATTACATACTAAAAAATAACCACCTTGATACAAATCACAAATTTCAAGATACCTATTCTCCATTCCTTGAAGAGTCCAACGCCCTACAAGTGCTGATAGTTTTTTGTGCTCAGCACTTGGTTCTTTGGGTTGTCCATTTACTTTGTATAAGACACTAATTAAAAAAAATGAAAGCAGGATAATTTTGATGTGTTTCATAATTTATTATTTAAAAGGTTATAAATTTTATTTTTCTGCCGTTGTTGGTATGAGGCGTTGCTTTGTGTTTTGCCTACCAACAAATATGTCATGATTTTTTTTCTTCGTTATGTTGGTACGCCAACCACATGGCTCTGCTGCATACCAACAATGGCGTGCTTTTTTTGAAGGGTTCCAAAAACGGCAGAAATAATTAAAGTTTTATAAACCAATCTGGTTTTTGGTATCTTAAAGTGAATTAAGAAATTGTTCTGCATTATTTAAATGTGCCTTCTGTTTTATGTCAGGCATTTTATCAAAAGTCCTTACCAACATTCCTAATCTGGGATTTTGCAAAAAGAAATCTCTGTGGGTATGCATAAATCTCCAGAATAATCCGTCCCATACATTTTGCCATTCTCCCTTTTTATAATCACTCATTTTCATTAAATAATTACTACCACTTATGTAAGGTTTGGTGGCCATCAAACCTCCATCGGCAAACTGGCTCATGCCATAAACATTAGGCACCATCACCCAATCATATGCATCTATAAAGAGCTCCATAAACCAATGGTAAACTTCATCGGGGTCAAATTCACACAACAACATAAAGTTTCCCAATACCATTAATCGTTCAATGTGATGACAATAGCCTGTTTCCAAAACTTTTTTAATAGTTATGTCTATCGGCTCTATTCCTGTCGTTCCATTCCAGAAAGAGGAAGGAATTTTTCGGGTAAAACCCCAGTAATTTTTTGTTCGTTCTTCTTTACCTTTCAATTCATATACTGCTCTTATAAATTCTCTCCAACCTATAATTTGCCGGATAAAACCCTCTAAAGAATTTAATGGAATTTCCTGATTGCTGGCATATAGCAAAGCCTCATCAATAATAAATTGAGGAGTTAATAAGCCAGCATTCAGCATAGGTGTTAAAACACTGTGATGCAGCATGTTTTCATTTGCCAGGATGGCATCTTCGTAAGCTCCAAATTCTGAAAATCTTAGTTTAAAAAAATCATTTAGCCATTTTTTACTTTCGGCATAAGTAGTTGGATAAATAAAATCTGTATTCAGCTTACCATAGTTCTCCCGAAAATATTTTTGAGTGTAGGTAGCTGCCGCTGAATAAAACTCATTGGGATTTAAAAAATCAATTTTAGGCGGGGTTTTTCCTTTGGGATATTTTAAGCGATTCTCATCATCATAAGTCCATTTTCCACCAATTGGTTTTTGTTTATCGTCTAATAATATATTTCTGCTAAGTCGCTGATATTTATAAAAATCGGTTTGAAACATTCTTTTCTTATCAGAAAAATAAATAGCAATCTCTTCTGAGGAATTAAGAAATAACGGGGTGTAGTTTTTTTTAATCTCCACATGATGAACCTTGCAGGCTTTGCTAATCCGTTGCTCAAGCCAATAATCAGTTGTATCTATATATTCTAAAGCATTAACACCCTTTGTTTTCAAAAATGGAATCAATTTTCTTACATCTGCTAACTCATTAAATGAATCAATATAAACTACTTTAATATTTTTTGATTGTAGATAGCTTTCATAAAATTTCATACTTGCTCTGTGAAAAGCAATTTTCTGTTTGTGAAAATTATATTGCCTGAAGTACAGCCATTCTTCAATCAAATAAATGGTATTGCATTTTGAAGCAAGTATATTTTGCTCAAATAATTGATGTGGAAAAATGATACCTGTTCTGCTCATATTTTGTGTTTGTTCATTCTGCATTTATCACTGCAATATTTTACTTCATCCCAAACTTTCTCCCATTTTTTGCGCCAGGTAAATGGCCTTTCACAAACTACACATATTTTAAGCGGCAGGTTTTGTTTCTGTATTTTTTTCATTCAGGCAAATATTTTTTAAATTGTTTATTTACCGCTTACTTATTTTATTCATCGAAATAGTTTTTTGAAGGCTGCATTTAAAACGGGATATATCAGGATTTCTTTTTTGTGCATGCTTTTGGCTGATGCCACTATTTACTCTCTTTCTCCACAAGTTAAAACTGCTGCGTTTTAACTCTCGCCGCATTAGTGCAATTACATTAGCCTCTGAAAAATTAAATTGTATTTTAATTGCTTCAAATGGTGTTCTGTCCTCCCATGCCATTTCAATTATTCTGTCAATATCTTTTTGCTCCATCAAAAAATTATTTAGAAAGTAGTTCTTTTCCATTTAACGGTAACTGGTGAGCCTTCAGCAATGATAACCGAATCAGGTTGATGATTACTTAAGAAGGCGAAATCGTTTCCAAACATTGATTTAAAGTCACAATGAATAGAATAGTCTATTACTTTATTCAACTGCCATTTTGTATGATTCATTTTGTATTCCTGGAAAAGCTCACTACTTATTTTTGTGTACCCGTAGAAATGTTCAAAGATGAATTCTTCAACACTACCCGGTTCCATTCTGCCGTTGTTGGTATGAGGCGTTTCTTTGTGTTTAGCCTACCAACAAATATATTATGATTTTTTTTACTTCGAAAGCCTATGTTGTGTGTAGTTGCTTAATCGTTAAGTCTATTTTCTATATCCATTCGCTCATGCAAAATTCTAATTATCTCTATCGTGTCATTTAGTACTCTGTAAAAGATGAGATGAAATTTGACTTTCGAAGCCCGATAGCCTTTACGAATATGCTCCTTTGATTTGCCTGCATTGGGATTCTTGCAGATATAATTAATTTCATCAAATATTAGATTATAGTAACGATCTGCTTGTTCTACAGACCAGTTTTCAACCGTGTAAAGCCAAATTTCTTCCAGGTCAGAAACGGCCTTTTTACTAATAACAAATGGAAGTGTTTTCATAAAAACTTGCTATGCAGTTTCTTCAAATTGGCTTTGGGATTAAAATTCTTTTCCATTCCGCTCTTTTCACCTTGAGAAAGGGCCTTATTAAGATCTTTCATTTTGAATTCTTCCGATTCCAAAAGCCGTAGAGCAGTTCTGATTACTTCACTTGCTGAGTTGTATTTGCCAGATGAAACTTTCGTAGAAATAAATTCCTCAAAGTGTTCACCCAACAAAATTGACGTATTGCGTGCCATAAAATTTACTTTGTATAAAAGTACCAATAATTGGTATTAAGTCAAAAAAATATTTCTAAAATTGATGTGCTAAATGCAATTACACACAAGGTTTGGGCTTTGCTTTTCATTTTGATTGAATTTTTAGTCAACCTATATCAGGACGAGACATTATAAAGATCAGGATTTATTCGTCAAGCCATCATAGCAGCAAACCAGACGTTATATGCTTGCCTTTCGTCGCATTTAGTTTTTTACTCTTCGCCAAAATAATCGCTATCGATCTTTTTGAGTTCGTATATCTGTTGTGTTGTGCAACCTAGATTAAAGTCAATCATTAGTTGTGCTAACTGTTCACCGTCAATAAGTACAATTTTTGTTTCATTCTTGGGTGTGTAGTCTTGCGCATCTTTGGTAAAATTTGATGTCGTAATAAATATACCTTTCTTAGCACCTTGTCCAGCTAATGCACCAACAAACTTGTGAAGTTCCGGTCGGCCAACTACATTGCCAGGTTTCCAACGTTTTGCTTGAATGTAAATAATGTCAAGTCCTAACTTGTCTTCTTTAATTGTCCCGTCAATTCCTTCATCTCCACTTTTACCGATTGCTTTTCCCGCGTCTTTAATTGAACCGCCATAACCCATTTTAACTAATAGCTCGACAACAAGTCGCTCAAAAAACGTTGGGGATAGGTCTACGACTTTATTAAGCAATTCAGAAGCTAGAGATTTTCTTATTCGTTGATACGCTTTGTCAAGGTTCTCTTCTGGTGTCTTCTCATGTGGTTCTTGGGTACTTACCTCTTCTTCTGTTTCCGTGTCGTTACGATTTATATTTTGAAATTCTATAAAGGAGGGAAATTGTTTTAAATATCTTGCGTCAATCCGATCAGGATTTTTTGCTAGAGTCTCAAGTCCTGTGTCTGTAATAACAAACGTCGCTCTTTTGGGTGAGTCAAGCAGCCCTGCTTTTTTTAAATATGTCTTCGCCCAACCAACTCTATTGTCAAAAATTGCTTGGCTGCCGCTTGCTAATAATTCTTTTCGTTCGTCGTCAGTCACTTGAAATTCTACAGCTAATTTTTCGATAAGATCTCTGTATTTATGCTCCTGTCTGTCAGAAACAAGTTTCAAGAGTGGAAGCATTAAGGTTTGGTAGTCTGGTATCA
>JANOFP010000531.1:0-2237 GCA_031413675.1 Bacteroidota bacterium | reverse complement strand
GCGTTTGTACTGACAGTATTATCGATGATTGCCCATGAAACTAAGCGGTTATAGAATTCAACAGTGCTGATATTTTTTCGCAAACAATACCCCTGAACATAACTATCAAGATTGTTTGTTGTACCATAAATATGAAACACTGCCGCAATGTTCGAAGCATTCTCAGTATGAGTAGCATAATCGTTCTGGTAAAAATTTTCCTGGTACTTCAGTAAAGTATCCATGCATTGCAGAACCATTTCGGTTTTACCAATCCCTGCATATAAATAGGCCAGGTCCTGGTAAAGAGCGTTGAACCGGGGGCCATAGTTTTGAGAACCCCGTTGCAACACTTTGTCCCGCTGGTAATTTTTTTCAAGCCAGGGTGTTCTTGCATTGTTTTCAAATGGAGAAATAATTTTTAATAACTGATCGATTTCCTCTGGAGAAAATATTTTATGATTAATGCCATTATCAAGTGCCAGGCTTAAATTTTGAATATCGTTAAAACCTTCCGGCTGATCTTTTAAAATTTTCAACACCCAATTTGCTGATCGTTTTGCATTGTTTAATGCAATTGAACGTAGTGATTCATCCTGGCTGAAATAATATGCAAACCCGGCAGTTACCGAAAAGTCATACATCATTTTTAACCCATCCGAAAGTTCACGACTATTGTTTGTAATAGGAAGTTTATCCAACAAACTATCGGCAATAGTCAGACTTTGCAAAATTTCTTTCTTCGGTTCATACCTGCCTTGCACTACTAATTGCGAAGCAATGCCTGTTGCAATAAAAATTTTCTGTTTGTGTTCTTTTATTGCATCAATTACTTCCGGGATGGTTATATTACCAAGGATGAGTTGTTCTGTAATAACCGGAACTGGAAACTCCGGGCTTAGTTTGGGCACATTTGCAAGTTCAAATGTTTGTTTTTTAATTTCCTTCAGCACATTATCATTTTGCTTACGGAAATAATCCCTGATACCAAACGAACTTAAAATAATTACTGCAATAATACCGAGGGCTGCTGCTATTCGTTTCGCACCGTATCGCATTACTGTTCTTGTCACCACATGCTTTTTTGCACTTCGGGATAAAAACTCATGAGCATTACTTAGTACCTGCTTTGCTTTTACAAGTTTTTTATCCTGCTCAATTTCTTCCGGCAGATAACGGGCTATCCAATGTGCATTCGGTTTTGCGGTATTAAACCAATTTTCAAAATAAGTCAGTTGTCCAATTGACAATAAAAAGTCTTTTGATTTATCACTATCCACCCAACGGTTAAGCTGTTGTTCAAAGTCAAGTGAAATAGTATAATTATCAAATTCTTCTTTGGCCCAATCTCCCAGATACTGCCAGTTGCGTATTAAACTTTCATGAGTTATATCAAGCACATCCTCATCGCTGAGTGTCTGACTTTCGGTATCATCCAGAATAAAAGGACGAATAAATGTATTACCCGGCTCTCTGAAAATATTTAATACCGCACCAACTTCTTTAGTTCCAAATTCTGGTCTGCCAATAATATTGACAATTTCTTTCAAGGTCATCCGGTTTCTCACCGCACGGCTCTGGTCAATTTTTGTTAGACAAGTAAAAGTTGATTTTAAAATTGCTTTTGCATCTTCATCCGAAATCTTTGTTCCACTTTTTTGAGCATAATACACTTCGGCCTGTTCAAAGAGTTTGTTTGTATGTGTATCAAGAACATTTTGCAGGTTGGGCTTATGATAGCAGGCTTTGATCTCGGGAACTAAATCTTCAAACCATTTTTTAAATCTGTCAACCTGTTCATCCGGCAATTCATTTACCGGCATACCGCCTACCATTGCATAATGGATCAAATCCATTTCTTCTTTTCCATTATCCGCAGCATGCCATATCTGGTTCAAGGCATGTTGCACAATAGGAAGTTGATCTACTCCTTCCGTTAAATCATGAATCAGTCTTTCTGTCAATCGTCTGGTGATACGGTTGCCACTTAAAACTGCAGGCTCTTCAATTACTTGTTGCAATTGTGTACGGTTAAGTCTCGGTACAAAAAACTGGGAGAAGCCGATATATTCAGGAAGTCCGCGAAAAGCGGCACATTGCCCGATATAATCCGACCGCATGGTGAATACAATATATATAGGCAGGTCTTCATCAAGTGCAATGCGGGCAGTTTCCAGTAATAAATTAAGTACAAGATTGGCATCACGGGAGGGAACTCCTTTATTATAATTTTCAGGATTGGTAAAAAACTCTTCAAA
>JANOFP010000530.1:0-2009 GCA_031413675.1 Bacteroidota bacterium | reverse complement strand
TTGGATGATTTTGGATTTGATCGTGATATTGCCGGAAACGGCAAAATTGCCATTGAAAAATTGCAAAATAAATCTTACGATATTATTTTGATGGATTTGCAGATGCCCGAAATGAATGGGTTTGAAACGACCGAATACATCCGCAACACGATGAATTCTAAAATCCCCATCATTGCTTTAACGGCAGATGTAACCACCGTTGATTTGGCAAAATGCAACGCCGCAGGTATGAATGATTATATAGCAAAACCCGTTGATGAAAAATTATTGTTTAATAAAATAATCGGGCTGGTAAAAAAAACCCTGATTTCGAACACGGACAAAGTGAATGCCCGCCTGCCTGCCCATGCCGGTATGGTCGGTAATGACAAAGCCGGGCAGGGGAATGGCCACCAGCCTGCACTTGCCCGTACAAACGGGAATGATGAAGCCGGGCAGGGCAACAGTGCAAATAAAAAATTAAGATGCACGGACATGACTTATTTAATGCAGCACACAAAATCAAATCCCAACCTGATAATGGAAATGATTTCACTTTACCTGGTGCAAACTCCTCCATTGGTAAGTGCCATGAAACAGGGTTTGCAGGATGAAGAATGGAGTAAACTATATGCAGCAGTGCATAAAATGATTCCCTCATTTTCCATCATGGGTATAAGTGAAGAGTATGAAAACATGGCAAAAAAAGTTCAGGAGCTGGCCCGTACACAAAAACACGATGCTAAAATGAGTGAGATGGTTTTACAACTTGGAAATGTTTGTGAACAAGCCTGCATAGAATTAGATATAGAATTTAATAAAATAAAAAATACAACCCCATGATCAATGAAAAAATAAAGCTTTTCCTGGTGGATGACGATGCGGTGTTTTTAAAATCCCTTGAAATTGAATTTCTTCAACATGCCGATTTTGCTATTGAAACTTTTGCAACAGGTGAACGCTGTATGGAAAAATTATCACACAGCCCGGATGTAATCATTCTGGATTACCATCTTGATGGCATTGATAAAAATGCAATGAACGGTTTGGAAACACTGGATAAAATAAAAGCCATCAACCCCGATATACCCGTAGTGATGCTATCCAGCCAGGATAAAATAGATGTGGCCATCAACTGTATGCACCACCGGGCTTTTGATTATGTGGTGAAAAGCGAAACCGCTTTTATCCGGTTACAAAAAATCATTACAAATATTTTCAGTTATAAAAAAATGGAAAAAACATTGAACTGGTATATGGAGAGGGCCTGATTCTGTATTTTATTTTACTTACTGTACGCATAAAACAACCTTGAAATGGAACCACATAGACATATAGCACACAATAGGAGGAAACACATAGGAATCTATGTGATCCTGAAAATTACCAGGACTATGTGCCTATGTGGTTCAAAATTTATTTTTAATAACCATTTAATACCTGATCACTTTGAATTCTGAACAACAACAAATTCCGCTTAACATTCTTCTGGCAGATGATGATGCAGACGACCGGTCCTTCTTTGCGAATGCATTGAAAGAATTACCCGTTAATACAAATCTTACCACTGTAAATGATGGCGAGGAGCTGATGGATTATCTTTCTAAAAATACAGATCAGTTGCCCGATGTACTTTTTCTGGACCTGAGCATGCCCCGCAAAGGCGGCTTCGAATGTTTAACGGAGATGAAAGATGACAGTAAACTGAAAGATATACCCGTGGTGATGTTTTCTACCTCTTACACCCAGGACTTTAATTATGAATTAAGCATGATAAAAGTACTCTATAAATTAGGAGTACAGGATTATATCCGCAAGCCTGGTAGTATTGCAGAACTCAAAAGTCTCATTTTCCATTCGTTTTGCAAAGTGATAAAAGAAAGCCGGCTTAACCTGCAGGAAATAGATTTATGATAAACATTCAAAGCCGTTTTTGCGTGGCATATTGAGGTCAAGGAAAAGGACATCCGGAAGTTCAGTTATTTTACTGTTAAGGTGCTCCATGAGTTGTTCTCCGTCATGCAGGGTGT
>JANOFP010000529.1:0-9167 GCA_031413675.1 Bacteroidota bacterium | reverse complement strand
ACAAATCTCCAAAGAGTTTTCTTTAACTTCAATATCTTATAACTGGTTAATGCCCCAATCCCGCCAGCTCGCTGCCATTATGTTTACCGATATAGTCGGGTATACAGCCATGATGCAGCAAAACGAAGAGAAAGCTGTGGTGGTTATCAAACATTATAACAGCACACTCGAAAAATGGGTAACACATTTTAATGGCCAGGTATTAAATTATTATGGCGATGGAAGCCTTTGTATTTTTTCCAGCACCACCGACGCAGTTAATTGTTCCTTAGCCGTTCAAAAAGAATTGAGAACTGAACCTGTTGTACCGCTTCGCATTGGTTTACATATCGGCGAAGTTTTTTTTGAAAATGAAAAAGCTTTAGGTGATGGAGTAAATGTTGCTTCCAGAGTTCAATCTCTGGGGCAAGAAAATACAATTCTTATTTCCGAAGAAGTTCATAATAAAATAAAAAACAATACTTCCATTTCTGCAATATCACTCGGTCATTTTGAATTTAAGAATGTAGGCAAACCAATGGAAGTGTTTGCGCTGACAAATGAAGGGCTTACTGTACCGAAGCGGAAAAATATGGAAGGAAAGCTGAAAAAGAAAAATGTTCTTAAACGAAATATTATCGCTGCTCTTTCAATCATCTTATTAATTGTAGCAGCTTTTTTTATTTTTAAAAAAGATAAGGCAGCGGATAAATCAATTGCCGTTCTTCCTTTTGTTGATATGAGTGCCGGTAAAGACCAGGAATATTTCTCGGATGGGTTGAGTGAAGAACTACTGAACCTATTAGCAAAGCTCCCAGAGCTAAAAGTGATTGGCCGTACTTCTTCTTTCTCTTTCAAGGGAAAGAATGTAGACTTGCGAAGCATAGCTCAAAAACTTGGTGTTGCACATATACTGGAAGGCAGCGTACGTAAAGATGGAAATCAGATTCGTGTAACAGCCCAATTAATAAGAGCAACTGACGGTACACATTTATGGAGCGAGACATATGACCGGAACTTAGAAGGTATCTTTAAATTGCAAGATGAGATAGCAGGGGCTGTAGTAACGCAATTAAAGTTAAAACTTCTTACAGCTCCATCCAGTAGAGCTTCTTCTGCTAACATTGAAGTTCATAATCTCATTCTGCAGGGAAATTATTTTCATGATAAGTTGGATAAAGCAAATGTTGCTAAAGCCATCGATTTTTACAATGAGGCTTTGGCTATCGACTCTACTGATGCCCGGATTTGGGGGAAATTAGCAGTAGCCATTTCAAGACAGGCATGGCAGAATTATATTGATCAGAATACTGGTTATGAAAAAGCAAGGTATACAGCGCTGAAAGCAATTTCACTGGATACTACTCTTGTTACCGGACACGTGGAGTTGGCCAAGGTTAAACTTTATCATGATTTCGATTGGAAAGGCGCAGAAACAGAATTTCAAAATGCTTTAAAATTTGAACCGGAAAATGCTGAAATATTATATGGGATTGGCAGCCTTTATTTTGTTAGAGGGAAGTGGAAAGATGCAATCAGGTCAATGAAAAAATGTATTGAACTTGATCCGCTCAAACCCATCAGTCATCTGAATATGGGGAATATTCAGTCTTATGCCGGACAAAATGATGAAGCTATTTTTTATTTCAAAAAGGCACTGGAATTAAATCCTCAGTTTCAGCGAGCCCACTTATATCTTGGCAGAAGCTATTTGTTAATGGGGAAACCGGAAACTGCTTTGAAAGAAATGCAGCAGGAAAATTTGGAGGTGTTCAGAACTTTTGGATTGGCCCTTGTTTACCATACATTGGAGAGCAGGAAAGATGCAGATGAATGGCTAAAAAATTTTACAGTCAAATATCAAAGTGAATGGAATTATCTTTTAGCTGAACTTCATGCTTTCCGGGGAGAAAAAGACAGGGCATTCATGTATCTGGAAAATGCATACAATAAAAAAGACAGCTGGCTGGTCTTTTTTAAAAACGATCCGCTTTTGAAAACCCTTGAGGGTGATCCACGCCATAATGCTTTTCTGAAGAAGATGAATCTGCCAATAGATTAACTTAGTTTTTGATTAACTTCAATTACTCATTTTTTCATAATGTCACAATCCCGCCAGCTCGCCGCCATCATGTTTACCGACATTGTCGGGTACACGGCGTTGATGCAGGAGAATGAACAAAAAGCTGTTGCATTAATCAAACATTATAATTCGGCGCTTAATCAATTAGTGAGTCTGCATCAGGGCAAGGTATTAAATTATTATGGTGATGGCAGCCTTTGTGTATTTTCCAGTGTAACTGAAGCAATGAATTGTGCAGTTGAATTACAAAAAGAGCTTCAAACAGAACCGGCTGTTCCCTTGCGTATTGGTTTACATGTTGGTGAAATTTTTTTTGAAGATGAAAAAGCCCTGGGCGATGGAGTAAATATAGCTTCACTCATACAATCGCTTGGGCAGGCCAATGCAATTTTCTTTTCCCGTGAGATTTTTGATAAACTCAGAAATCAACCTGAATTCAAATCCGTTTCGTTAGGATTATTTGAATTCAAAAATGTAAGTGAGCCTATGGAAATTTTTGCATTGGCAAATGAAGGCCTTATCATACCCAGGCGGGAAGGATTAAGCGGTAAATTGAAAGATATCTCAAAAAGAAAAAAGGGCACTTCTAAAAAATTGATAATTGCCGGAAGTATTGTCCTGCTGCTTGTTGCTATTTATTTTACCCGGAACTTTTTTACCGGGAAGTCAACGGTTACTGCAAAAGGAAATTCCATTGCGGTTCTTTATTTTGATAATATGAGTGGGGATTCAACACAGGATTATTTTGGCGACGGGATAACTGAAGAAATCATTTCCAGGCTCTCTATGATTGAAGGCTTGCGGGTAAAAAGCCGTGCATCTGTTCTTCCTTATAAAAAACAAAATAGAAATACAAAAGATATATCAAATGAATTGGGTATAAGTAATATTTTATTGGGAAGTTTTAGAAAACAAGGTGATAAATTTCGCATCTCCGTACAGCTAATTGATGCTACTAATGATGAAAATATATGGAGTATTAATTATAATCCCGAAGAGAAAGATGTTTTTGAAATGCAATCGGATATTGCACAACAAGTCGCAAAGAAATTTCAGATCAAATTGTCTGATGCTAATCAGAAAAAGCTTGTAACTGCTCCTACGCTGAATCCTGACGCCTACGATCTGTATTTAAAAGCTAGGAGTCTTTTTTCTCTCACAGATGGAGTGGGAGGTAACAATATAAAATCAATTGGGTATTTAAAACAATCCGTTCAACTTGATCCGTCGTTTTCAGCTGCCTATGCATTGCTCAGTGAAAATTATGTATCCTTAAGTAGCATTGCATTAGATCCAAAACGCTGGCTCGATTCGGCAGCGATATTTGGCAGGAAATCAATTGACCTTAATCCTGAAAGTGAAGCGGGATATATTGCTATAGCAAAAACAAAACTATGGGAGGGGCATTATGATGAAGCCTTAAAATGGCTTTTTAAAGCTCATGACATAAAACCTTTTTCTATAAATCAAATTATTCAATGGGTTTATTTAAGGAAAAATGAATATGGCAATGCTTATGAGTGGGTGGAGAAAGCTATAGAATTTGACCCTGCAGAAGCTTCAAACTATACATCAGAAGCTGATATTTTTTTTAAACTTGGGTTACTTGATTCAATGAAGAATTCTATTGACAGGGCAAGAAGAATGAAAAAAGATATACCGGGTATAGATTGGTCTGTCCGCACTTATTATTTATTTTCTGGAAATGAAGAAGAATATACAATCCTTTGTAAAGAAGCATTTGCCCTTGATGAAAAGGCTTTAAATTATCAAAAGGGAATATTTTACGTAATACAAAGAAATTGGAAAAAAGCGGATTCTTTATATCTGATTTCATCACGCCCCGATGATATGGATGCAGGCCTTGTTAATATTCGCATGGGAAAAAAGGAACAGGGCAGCATCATTCTTAAAAATACAATTGAAACAAGAAAAAAATTCTTAGGGTTTGCTGATGAATGGCACAATTTTGATATAAGCCGTTGTTATGCTGCATTACAAGATAGCCGGTATATTCATTACTTCAATAAAGCTGTGGAAAAGGGCTGGCACGATTATACTTTTTTTGAACACGACCCCTTCTTTGATGATGTAAGAAGTACACCAGAGTTTAAAAAGATCTGGGAAAATTTACAACAGCAAAATGAAAAATACAAGACTGAGTTATATGCTGCAATTAAAAGTTATAAGAATAAATAGATTAATGTTGATTCAACAAATACTTCTTCAGCAACTCAATCCCTTTTTTAATCTCCTCCCTCCCACTCGATTCAATTCCATACCAGCCTTTATAACCTCCGTCTTTACTTAATTGAATCATTTTAGCAGTCAGTTCTTCTGTCGGCTGATTGCGGTAACTCATTCCTTTTGCATAAGGCAATGTTTTCCTGAGATATTCATAATTATCAAATTCCGGTGAAGGTTTTCTCCAGTCAGGATAAGTGCCAAATAAAGGGTTCTTTACTTTTTTCATTAAGTCCACCATCCAGTCTGCATCGTTTGATACACCTCCATGATTTTCTATTACAATACTTATGTTCGCCGGCTTTGCATATTCCAACAATTGGTTATACGCATCAGTTGACCATTTCAATGCTTCTTTCTTATCTGCATTCACTGGGCCGCGGCAATTGGTACGTACTGCATGGCAACCGAGATAATGGGCTATATCCACCCACTTGCGGTGATTGATACCAAATTGTTTTTGTCCTTCTTTTGTATCTGCGCATCCATCCCCTTCCTGGTCACACATAATTAGTACCATCGTTACTCCGTGATCGGCTGCATTCTTTTTTAATTTTTTCAAGTAATCTTCTGTCGGTACTTCAAACAATGTATTTACAAATTCAATACCATTTACACCAAAATCTTCTCTTGCAATTCGGGGAAAATCAAGGTTCTTCCATTTACCTGCTCTTATTTCTTCTACCAATGCCCATTGTGCAATGGAGATATCGTCCTTTAGTTCAGTTTTATTTATATTCATAAAATCATTATTAAATATTGATGGCGCAATCATTCCTGCTGCGCCAATTGTCAAAGTGTTTTCCAAAAAAATTCTTCTATCCATGATATAATAGTTTTAGAACAATGAATTCAGCTGTATGAAAATTTGCAATTTAAAATCTGAAATTTACAATAGCCTACATTTCCCACCCTTTCCTGTATTCCCGGTATAAAAATTTATTCGCATTCTCATCGTTGGTTATTTTCATATTCAGAGAATCATATAAAACTTTTTTTCTTGCCTGTAGAGCAACTGCACCCAGCAGAATGGTTTCTGTAACAGCACCTGCATTTAAAAAGCTTCCGGGTGACTGCGTTTTATTTTTAAAAGCATTGATCCATTGCGGGCCACCGTTTTCAATATTTTCTTTATAAACTTCTTTGTTTTCCATATACGATTTCATTTTACTATCCGGCAACAGTCTTGGATTTTCTGTACGGAAACCCGCAAGAATTTTTCCTTTATCACCAACAAATAGCATTCCTTCCGCTTCAAGAGATGCATCGCCCAATTCCTCCGGAGTATTGGGTTTCATTCCACCATCATACCAGAATAATTCAAATGCAGGCAATGTTTCCTGCTTCGGAAATTTAAAACGTATAATACTTGAAACAGGAAATGCAACATCATTGATATGAGGACGGGAAATGTTTCCTTCAACAATTCTTGTTGTGGTACCAAATGCTTCTGCCGAATAGGGTGCTGTGTTTATGCCGAGTGTAAGAAACATTGGCCATAAACTATAATGCCCCATATCTGCAATGGCTCCGCCACCGAAATCGTACCAGCCACGAAAAACATTATGCGTATAGTTAGGATGATAAGGCCTATCGGGTACTAGACCCAACCACAGATCCCAATTAAATCCATCCGGAACCGGTGGTGTCTCTTTTGGTTTCGCAGTCCATTGCGGCCATACAGGCCGGTTGCTCCAGTTATGAATTTCTTTCAGGTTACCAATCAATCCTTCATCAATCCATTTTTTCACCAAATCATTTCCACTTCTTTTACTCCAGGCAAGTAAATGTGTACTCATCCCTGTTTTCTTTGCAGTTTCCATTACCAATTTTGCTTCATACATCCGGTTGGCAATTGGTTTATGTATCACCACATGTTTTCCTTTTTTCATGGCTGCAACAGAAATATATCCATGCAGATGATCAGGTGTCATAATTTTTACAGCATCAAAATCTTTTTCTTTTTCAAGCAACTCACGAAAATCAATATAGGTTGAACAAGCTTTATAACTGCTTCCTGATTTTTTTGAATAATACGTATCCACAACTTCTTTTCCAATATCTCTTCCGCCGGGTATTCCATTATAATTACTGCCCCAGTCCGGTTTATCAAACAATTTTC
The DNA here is from genome assembly GCA_031413675.1 of Bacteroidota bacterium. Classification (GTDB taxonomy): domain Bacteria; phylum Bacteroidota; class Bacteroidia; order Chitinophagales; family Chitinophagaceae; genus VBAR01. The sequence goes on along the minus strand of JANOFP010000529.1, from coordinate 2,739 downwards.
CGATAGCACCTTTTATGCGGGTAGCATTCCAGTCAATATAATCGGTGCTGAATTTATTCGGATCGCATACCGATACAATCTGAATTTCGGGATTGGTAATCAGTTCACACATTTCAGCCAGTCCCTGTGTGCCGCAGCCGATATAGGCAATATTAATTTTATCACTTGGTGCTATAAAACCCGGACCACCTAAAACATTTCTGGGAATAATTGTAAATGCTACTGATGCAGCAGCTGCAGTTTTTACAAACTCACGGCGGTTAAAGTTTCTATTTTTTTTCATTGCAGTTGTTTTGGTAAAAAACGGATTTTTAAATTTACGGTATTTTAATTTTGATACAGATGATTTTTATTTGAAATAAAAAAAGGCTGCATTACTGCAACCTTTAAAATATTTATTATTGAAAGCTATCAATACCGCCGCACCCTGAATGTACATACCACCGTTCTTGGTGTTCCGGAAAAATTCATCTGTACATTAAAATTACCTTCAATAAAACCAGTAATCACGGGGCCAACAGCTGTTATATTTATAATAGGTGATGGTGTTAAAATTTGTTGAGATGTGTTTCCTCCGGAACTGATATAGCAATCTAATAATGGTGTTGTTCCAACTGCCAACAAATCAGTATATGAAAAAGATCCGGAATTATTAGTGCCGGGTGGGTTATACCGCACAGAGAACACCTGTCGGGTAGGTGCATTGAGATATGCAATAATACTATCCGGGGGTGCTGTAAAACTTAAAGGATTTCCATCAACCAAATACTCTACAAACTCAACTGATGATGTACCGCATGCCTGAATGGTTCCAACATTTACAGATCCGGTATTACCACTACCGGCTACCGGGCCGCTTTGTTGCAATGCTGTATAATCAATTCCGACTACAGTAAAATTTAGAGTACCGGTTGCACATCGAACAATGGTTAGAGTAAAGGCTCCGTTAATAACGGGTGCAGTATATGTATAGCCTCCGTTTACATATATAACTGCAGCACCATTTGTAACATTTGCATTTGAACAATTTTTTACGGTTCCGGTTATGGTTAATGTATTTGCAGTCGGCATATTTACTGCAACGGTTCCCAAATCTGTATTGGCACTATAAGGTCCGATGTTTTGTGAGTAAACTACTGCGTTGCATTGATCCAAAACTTCGAGTACCATTGCTTCATTCTTTGGAACTTTACCACAAAGCTTTCCTAAAGAATCTGTACGTCCATAACCATACGTATTCGTTGCAGTTCGGGTAATACGCACCTGTACATTATTCAATGGTTCGCTTTCAGGAGACTTAACCAAAGTCATACACAAATCAATCAACGGAAATGGTGCATCACAATTCCAGAAAGAAAAATGACTGACATTGGCGATATAATTACTTCCGGTTTTTGTTGCTGTTCCTTCTTGTTTCCATCTTGCAGTAGCTTCATCAAAATGCCAGAGATCAATAGTTGCTGGTGCACTACCATTTAAAGAAGCCGGTATCGGAAAAGTTAATTCGGCAGTTTTACCTGCTGCAATTTTTAATGACTGTCCACCTGATCCTGTCAATTCTACTCCAAGCATTCCATAAGTTGAAAGTCCTCTTTCAAAGCCACCGGTTGTTATTCCTCTTAAATCACCCATTACAATAGAACTTAGATTTGAAGCGGTTGGATCAATCCATGTCATAGAAACATTTACAGTTCCAGCATAGGCTGCGCCACTTGCATCGGTAACAGCCGCTGTTGGAATCACCAATTTTCCACCACCAGTAATATTTATAGTTCCTCCACTTGCACCTGAAAAATTTCCTGAATTCGCTTTAGGTATTAATTGAATACGAACATTGTGAATCCGGCTTGCAGTTGTAATAAAAGTTCTGTATGCATTGAAATAACCACTCTGTTCCACCTTCACCGTACCATTTGCTTTTGATAAACTGATATTTGAAAAACGGAATCTTCCATACCGATCGGTAGTGGTTGTATTCGCTCCACTTTTTATCGTAGCACCTTGAACCGGAATATTATTTTCATTTACGATGATACCATTTACAGAAGCAGTCACCATTTCATTATCATTTATCTGAGTCTCTGTTGTAGGATTTGGATTAGGATTGGGGTTAGGAGCAGGATCGATGCGATTGATTGGCTTTTGGCAACTGATAAATACAAGCAGTAATATTGCAGTTATTGCATATAGGGTTTTCACAAAAGAGGTAAATTGATTCATGGCTAATTTATTTGAGTCATAAAGATAATTTTTATCCTATAATTACGGAAATCTGGTAAATAATAATCCCGGTTAGTCTTATAACCGGGAATATTACTTTAGTGTTTTTTTGATCCTACCTTTTCAATTCGTAAAAATCAATGCGTCATATTTAAAGGTCTTGATCTTAAAATATCTGCTATTTCAAATACACGTATCCTTGGTTTGCAGGGACAGGAAACAAATTTTTCCAAATCCAGTTTTCTTCTTTCCAAATCATTAAACTCTCTTACTTCTCCAGGGGGTGCAGGCCTGTTTGCCCTGTCATTCACAACAAATCCACCTGCTGACATTGGAGGGTTTCCTTTAAGAAAACTTGATAAAAGTGCAGGCACTCCCGCAACCCCACCCGGAGCTACATGCATAAAGTTTCCAGTAAATGCTTCACCTCCATGACAACCACTGCAGGTATTTAATGACAAATTAAATCTTGCCTTATCGCTGGTAATAAATTCCGGCCCTGCAACTGTACTTCCATTC
>JANOFP010000528.1:0-4425 GCA_031413675.1 Bacteroidota bacterium | reverse complement strand
CATCAAGATGAAATAGTAAGTTTAAACTATGTTTAAATCAACAAAATATAAAAAAGGGTTTAGTCTCTACTAAAACCCTGATTATCAATAAGTGGGAGTTGACGGGGTCGAACCGCCGACCCTCTGCTTGTAAGGCAGATGCTCTAAACCAACTGAGCTAAACTCCCTTTTAAAGGACGGCAAAGATAGGGGTGCATGACCTTTCAGACAAAATATTTTAAGTATTAATTCGGCTGTACCACAGGAAAACGGTACATCTGTCCATCCAGTACAAATAATTCATCAATTTCAAAACTCCAAAATTGATATAAGGGAGATTTTTTGAGTAATTGTTTTACTTCTGTTTTGGTTTTTGCATTCAGTGTAATCCATACTCGCTGACTTTCCATACTTACTACATACTGATCTATTACTTCTTTATTGATAAGATGATTGATGTAGGTACGATGCGAAGGAATCAATGCTGCAAACTCTTCGTTCCATTGAAAATGTATTGTAACCTGGTATTTTTTCATTTTAAAATTTCAATTGAAAAATAGTATGAATATAAGTGGAACGTACTGGGCTCGAACCAGTGACCCCTACTCTGTCAAAGTAATGCTCTGAACCAACTGAGCTAACGTTCCTAAAAGTATTGCACCATCCCGATAGTTATCGGGGGAGCTAATATTTTTTAAATCTTCCATTCCACAATTTCATTCACCCATTCTTTCCGGAAAGGAGTTGTTATTTTAATATAGTTATCAGTATATCCTTCCATCATACCCTTGTTCTCATGTCCTTCAAACAAAACCTTTCTTGTTTGTCCATTATGCTGTTCAGTAAAGTATTGCATCTTCATGTAAGAAAGATTGCGGAGCGTTTTATTTCTTTCATGTCTGATATTAACAGGCACAACCGGTTTGATAGATAATGCATGTGTATTATCTCTTTCAGAATAAGTAAATACATGCAGGTAAGAAATATCCATTGAATGCAGAAAATCAAATGTCTCTTTAAAATCTTCATCTGTTTCTCCGGGAAAACCAACGATTACATCCACACCGATGCAGCAATGCGGTATTAATTTTTTTATCAGTGCAACTTTTTCTGAATAGAGGTCCTTCTTATATCTTCTTCTCATCAACCCAAGAATTTTATTACTGCCGCTTTGAAGTGGTATATGAAAATGCGGCATAAACTTATCGCTGTTGGCAACAAATTCTATTATTTCATTGGTCAATAAGTTTGGCTCAATGGATGAGATACGGTAACGCTGAACGCCATCAACTGTTTCTAATTCTTTAATCAATGAAAAGAAATTTTCATCAATAGGACTCTGCAAGTCCCCCCTTCGGGGGGATTTAGGGGGGCTTGACTTGAAATCCCCCAGATTTACACCCGTAAGCACAATTTCTTTTACACCTTGTGCTGCAAGATGTTTTGCATTCGAAAGTACATTTTCGATTGTGTCGCTTCTGCTTTTTCCTCTTGCTTGTGGAATTGTACAAAAAGAACAAGTATAATCACAACCGTCCTGCACTTTTAAAAAAGCCCTTGTACGATCATTTAATGAGAATGAAGAATTAAATTCATTTACATCATCAATATCACAACTTGAAATTTTTGCAGAATCGCCTTTGCTTAATTCTTTCAGATGATGACTGATATTAAATTTTTCTGCAGCACCAAGTACCAGGTCAACTCCAGGAATTTGCGCAATCTCTTTTGGTTTTAGTTGTGCATAGCAACCGGTTATCACCACCAGGCTTTCCGGTGATTTGCGTTGAATCCGTCTTACCAATTGTCTGCATTCTTTATCGGCATTATCCGTTACCGAACAGGTATTAATTACATATACATCGGCCTTATCGTCAAATTCTTTTTTTTCAAAACCATCTTTCTCCAGCATTCTTGAAAGAGTGGATGTTTCAGAAAAATTTAATTTACAACCCAATGTGTGAAACGCAACTGTTCTTGCCTCTGCCATAGCTGACAAAGATAATGAGTTAGTGATTCATAGTTATAAGTTCAGTTATAAGAATGGAGTATAGAGCAGTAATAAAAAATATTTTAAATGAAGTTCACTGAGCCATAGTAAGTTCATCAAGGCTAACTATGAATGGATAAGGATTATTAAAGAAGATTTTCTTTAGGTTTTGTTTTATTTTTTTCTGACTTCTCTTTTAGTTTGTCTTCATTTTTATTTCCCCGGGGATCCATGAGTTGTTCGCCTACTGGTGCCTCGCCATCTTTTAATTTAAACGTAAATACTTTTTCAATATGCATCCATTTCCCGTTCTCCCATTTAAATCCTTCATAATCTCCATCGGGAACCAGCGTCCATTTATTTTCGGGTTCATCCGATTCGGAAATCAGATGATCAACCAGAATCATTTTTTCGTCATTAATAAAATTTACTAAAGTAGCAGCATCTTTTTTATATTCTATAAAATGGCGGAACCGTGCCGGTTTTGGAATGGTGTCTTTATCGAAATTAAAATAAGGGCCACCAAATACGGGCTCATTTTTTTCATTAAATGCCAGTACTTCAATCCATTTTTTATTGCTGCGAACACCGTTATAATCCAATCCAAACAATGTATAAAAATTTTTACCCTTGAATTGTGTTTTAATCATATTGTAATAAACTGCTCCAATCCAGTTTTTATTCGTCCGGATACTATCATCTGCTTTCTTTGTCATTTCGGAGCAATCAATAAGCGGAATAAATTTAGAAACACCATTTATAGGTTTGAGTTGTATAACGCCATGTTGCCGGTGCCAGTAATCATTAAAACTTATATTCCATGTTATTATCCGGAAACTGGTATCGGGTGCATAGAGTTTTGAAATACCCGCAACTTTTTCTAACGGGAAATAAAATGAATTTTTTATCAGCAATGCTCTTACCAGTGTTTTAATAAATTGGCTGTCGCTTCTCATTCTATCTTCCGTTAAGCTGTCGGTTATAATCCGGCGGGCAAATGTTTTTAAGGAGTCCTCTTTTTGAATAAGTTGTTTTTTATCTGCCGAAGTAATATTTTGAGAAAATAACTGATTACAAAAAAGCATCAGGATTATTGGGAGGAAAATTTGTTTGAGAAGTGTATTTTTCACCGGCTGAATTTAATGGAAACAAAGTTACAGGTTCTACTGATGGCAGAAACGTAAAAATGGTTGTATAAATTTTATATCAACAACGAATTATTGATTATTATCCTTCCCATGAAAAAACTTTTACAAAGCTTTGGCAAATTCGAGCAACGAATTGAAGCGTAAATCGATGTCAGCGTTAGGAAATGGAACGTCGGGGTTGGTAGTTGCAACAAATACAGCGAACATTCCGGCATTTCGTGCAAATAACATGTCGGTTGGCTTATTGCCAACCATGATGCTTTTTGATAAATCAATTTCCGGAAAATTAGTTTTAGCCAGTATTGCCATTCCGGGATTGGGTTTGCGATAAAAATTATTTTTTTCAGTGGATGTACAGTAATAGATATTATCAATCTTTCCACCATTCGAATTAATTTCGGAAAGCATTAATTGATGAATACCTGACAAATCATCATCGGTCATCAATCCTTTTCCAATACCCCGCTGATTGGTTACTATAAAAATATGCCTGAATAAAGGAGTGACTAACTTAATAGCATCCAATACTCCATCATAAAATCTGAATTCGGTTTTATTTAAAATATAATCTTCTTTCTTTTCATGATTAAGTACACCATCTCTATCCAGAAATAAAGTCCAGGTATGATTTATTTCTTTTAAACTGAGTGGTGGGTGTACCAGTTCTATCTGGGCCTTTTCAAAATCTTCGGGGATACCGATATCAATAAAATAACCCTGTTGTACACTACCTGCCATTCTATTTTCTTTGTAAAAGATTTCTAAATAATTTTTCTCAAAAGAAAATTTTGAGCCTAATTCCTTTGAAAGAAATGCGGGCACGTTTAATACATAAACACCGCCGTTAATTAAACCTTCTTTGTAAAATTGTTTTTCGTGAAATTTTTCGATACTATTTTTATTATAAATTTCAACAGCTCCATACCGGTCAAAATTCTGCATGGGTTTTATAGCAATGGTGCATTCAGCATCATTGATATTATGAAGTTCAAATAGTTCATCAATATTAATTTTAAATAGTGTGTCACCATTTATAATTAAAACATTTTCTTCAGTAGCCTGTTCTATTGCCAGCCGGATAGCGCCACCCGTACCGAGTGGTTCATCTTCTATTACACATTTATAATTAATAGTTGCAAACCTTTCTTGTAAAAAAGATTCAATTACTTCATGCTTGTATCCTAATGAGAAAATAAATTTTTCAACTCCGTTGGAAAGAAGATGTCGGATGACATAACTAAGAAAGGGTTCGCCGGCAATGGGTGCCATACATTTTGGAAGATCGGGAACAGTATCTCTTAACCGGGT
>JANOFP010000527.1:0-32989 GCA_031413675.1 Bacteroidota bacterium | reverse complement strand
AGCAAAAAAACAGGAAGATGGTGGATGCAACTACCCGATAAACGATTTATTGCCTGCAGTTATAAGGATTATTTACTAGCCAGTAGTAATGAAATACCGGAGCGGTGGCTGAGGGCTCAGGAGAGGAGTTAATGTGCTAATATGCTGATGTGCAAATTTGCTAAATAAGAAATATTCAATACTCAATATTCAATGCTCACTATTCAATTAAAAGCCCGCTGCTTTCTCCCACTCGCTACTTGTCTCTTGCTGCTCGCTTCATGCAATATCACAAAACAAATCTCCAGATCAGCAAAAGAAATTGTTTTACAAGATTCTTCATTGCTCACAGCACATGTTGGCATCAGCATTTACGAACCCGGAGAAAACAAATACTGGTATAATTATAATGGTGAAAAATATTTTGTGCCTGCGAGTAATACAAAAATCCCTGCCTGCTATGTAGCGATGAAATATTTGGGAGATAGTTTGGTGGGGTTGAGGTATTTAAACGATAATGACTCGAGTATATCCTTTAAACCTAACGGCGACCCTACTTTTTTGCATCCTGATTTTAAAGTTCATCCAGTTTATAATTTCTTAAACACTACTGGATTGAATGTAGCTGTTTTGGCACCATATGAAACGAATTATAGATTTCCTTATGGAAATGGATGGCAAATTAATGATGTGAGTGAAACATACTTAGTCCCCAGGTCTGAGTTTCCTGTTTATGGCAATCTTGTGACTTTTTCAGTTAATGATACAGGGAAAGTATCTTCTATACCGAGAATTTTCGAAAATAATATCGTGACTGATATTCAATGTAGGGTTTTTAAATCAATAAAAAAATTTGATGTATTTGAGAATAAATATTTAATTGGGTGTTATGGACCAGGGAATGGTAGTAAAACAATACGAGCCCCTTTTAGACCCACTAGTGGATTAGTCTATATCGAAATACTTGGTGACACAATTCATAAAAAAGTTCGAACAGGTATTTATTCTAACAGAAATAATTTTAAAGTCATCCATTCCCAACCCACCGACTCCCTCCTCAAACCCATGATGCACCGCAGTGATAATTTTTTTGCAGAGCAAAGTTTATTAATGGTAAGCAATGAACTGCTCGGTGTAATGAATGATGAAAAGATCATTGACACATTATTAAAAACAGATTTTAAAGACCTGCCACAAAAACCAAGATGGGTGGATGGTTCCGGTCTGAGCCGCTATAATTTATTTACTCCACAGGATTTTGTTGCCATTTTAAATAAGATGAAAAATGAATTTGGTATGAACCGCATCAAAGAAATTTTTCCTACAGGTGGTGAGGGCACAATCAGCAGTTATTATAAAACCGACAGCGGATTTATTTATGCAAAAACCGGAACACTAAGCGGTGTTGTTGCACTCAGCGGTTTTCTTACTACCAAAAAAGGAAAGCAATTGCTTTTTTCTGTTTTGATAAATAATCATCAAGCTTCTGCTATCGCAGTGCGGCGTGCTGTCGAAAAATTTATCCAGTCAATCCGCAATAAGTATTAAAATATTTCACGCAAACCTGCCAGACGGCAGGCAGGGACGCAAAGAATAACGCAAAGTAAAAAACTCTCTTTGCTTCTTTTGTTTTAATCTTAGCGTCTTTGCGTGTAGCCTTACTTGCCAAACATTTTCTCCAACTGATCTTTCTTAAACTCTAAATAAGTAGGACTGCCACCGGGAGTTGCATTGGGAGTAGCACATTGAAACAAATCATCGATCAAACCTTTCATTTCTTTTTCTGTTAATGAAGTGCCTGCCTTTATAGATTGATGCCATGCAAGTGAACGAATCAGCTTTTCTCGTTTCGAAAATTTTATGTCGCTGCTGAAATGCTTGAACTGTTCCAATAAAGAATCGATTGCCTGTTTTTCATTTCCCTGCGGTACATCGGCAGGTGTACCCTGTACTACAAAAGTATTTTTCCCAAAAGGTTCAATCAAAAATCCAAGTAATTGCAATTCGGTTTTCAACTCATCAATAAGAACGGCATCAGCAGGAGTTAATTCAATCGTTATTGGAAAAATGCTTCGCTGTGTTGTTACGGGTTTATCTTTTGAGGCATTCAGCAATCGTTCATAAATAATTCTTTCATGTGCCGCCTGCTGATCGATGAGAATGAAACCAGACGGAGTAGGTGCAATAATAAATTGATTATGTAGTTGAGTGTTGTGAGTGGTGAGTGGTGAGTCGTGAGTGGCAAGCAGACTCTTAAATCCAGAAGGATTTTCTTCAATTGAACGTTGATCATTTCCCTGGCTGCTGATTGCTGACTGCTGGCCACTGACTCCTGATTGCTGATTGCTTTCATACAAATCTTTCCAATGCTTCAATTCATTTTTCTCTATAAAATGTGCCTGGTTTTTTTGTGTAAATTCTTTAAACAAGGAAGTTGAGGCTGCTGATGATTCTTTTTCTTTTGTAAATGGTTGCTGTACGGAAGGCAATTGTTGTATATCGGCATTCAATGAAAAATCCAATGTAGGAGAAATGCTGAACTGTGCCAATGCATGCTTTACTGCAGCCTGAACAAACGCATAAATAATTTTTTCATCTTCAAATTTTATTTCCTGTTTTGTCGGATGCACATTTACATCCACTACTGCCGGGTCAAGATCAATAAACAAACAATACATCGGAAAACTATCTTTTGCAATCATTTCCTGGTATGCACTCATTACGGCATGATTGAGATAAGCACTTTTAATAAACCGGTTGTTTACAAAAAAATACTGATCACCTCTTGTCTTCTTTGCTGTTTCAGGTTTACCAACGAAGCCTGAAATATTCATATAGTCCGTCTCTTCTTTTACAGCTACCAGTTTTGCATTGTAATTATTTCCCAGCACCTGAATTATGCGTTGCTTCATACTACCGGCATCTAAATGCATCAGTTGCTGATTGTTTGCCGTAAGCGAAAAAAAAAGTTCTGGAAATGCAAGTGCCACCCGTATAAACTCATCTACGATATGCCGCATCTCGGCAGCATTACTTTTCAAAAAATTTCGACGGGCAGGCACATTAAAAAATAAATTCTTCATGGCAATGCTGGTGCCGGTAGGTGCTGCAATAGGTTCTTGTTTTTTTACAAAACTGTTTTCAATTTCAATATAAGTTCCGGTTTCATCATCTGCTCTTTTTGTTTTCAATTCTACCTGCGCTACGGCTGCAATAGAAGCCAATGCTTCTCCCCGAAAGCCCATTGTTTTAATATGAAATAAATCTTCAATGGTTTCAATCTTCGATGTGGCGTGACGTTCAAAACACATTCTTGCATCGGTTTCACTCATGCCTCCGCCATTATCTATCACCTGAATCAACGCTTTTCCTGCATCAGCCACAATCAATTTTATTTCAGTAGCTCCCGCATCTACCGCATTTTCCAATAATTCTTTTACAGCACTTGCTGGCCGTTGAATTACTTCACCGGCAGCTATTTGGTTGGCTATATTATCGGGCAATAAAAGAATTTTATCCTGCACTATCAATTTTTTTTCAAAGTTAATCAATCATCAAATGCTTTTTAAAAACAGTGGCGCAAGGTAACAGAAATGAATTTGTTAAAAAATTTTTGTCAACACAACCTTCAGCGGTTTATGCCATCTATTATTGTATTGAAATGTCCCGTTTTTATGTCCGGAATTATTTTTGAATTACCCTTGAAAGAATCCAAACCTGTGCAATGCTCCCTTTTCAGGTCCACAATAATTAAAATCACCAGCCGGTAAGTTTTTTGCCGGTTTTTTTATGTGCCCGGCTGAATTGCTTCTATTTTGCGATCGCTACGTGAAAACCTAAGGTTTACAATTCAGAATAAACTTTTCATAAGCATCCAGCCAACCTTTATAAAATTTATCTGCACCCAAAAAAGTATTATGCCAAAGCGTAATCAAAGTTCCGTTTACAGATTTTACGACTTTGTAATAATGCATCATTTCATCAAAAGCCTGTTCGGGAGTAAATTTTTGTTCAAAAAAAGAATTTGCTTCCATATAACAGAAAGGATGCAGCAGCAGATTTGTTGTTTCTTCTTTTTCCAAATCATACCAGTAAAACGAAGAAGCAACCGAAGCACGGAAACCATTAATACTTCCATAGCCCATGGAATAATCATCGGTGATGCCTGCATCAATCAATCTGCGGTAGCCAATTGGTAAATTAAAACGGATATAATGCTGACGGGAAGATGAAATTTTTTTGCCCGAAATATTCTCTAATAATTCTTTTTCTTTTTTCAGGATTGCATCAGCATCGCCGCTCTGCCAGGATGGGTGTATGCCGATCGGATATTTTTCTGCATGTTGTTGTATCAACTGCTGCATAGCCAGACTAGAAGGAAGAATATTTTTATCGTATTTCCCGTTTTTCTCAGAAACAAGAAAAAAATATTTCGGCTCAAGGTTATGTTTTGAATGCAACTCATTCATCCAGTCAAAAGAATCAAAAGGATCTTTTGATTTTTTCTTCAACACATTCATTCTTTCTTTTAACAATGACCATTTACCAGTCAGCAAAGATTTTACAAAACCTCCTGCGGTTCTTAAAAATCTTTTATGCTGATATGAGAAAGCTTCATCAATATCATAGGTCGGTTCAAACTTGAATTTGGATTGTTGAATATTGACTGTTGGATATTTTTCCTTCAATACTTTTTTAAAATCATCAATCCAGACATTAACCAATGGAAGATTCAAAAATCCTTCTTTAAATGCAATTGAGTTTTCATGAGCATATCTACCATACATATCTTTTTTATGTGGTAAGTATTCTTCGTACCGGCTGAGTAAATAAAAAGAGGCAGCAAAAATATCAAATGGATAATCACCATCTGTTTTGAAGAAGGCTTTAAAGTCTTTTACATTAAAACACGATATTGTTTGACTTGTAATTTCAGTTTCGGACAGTAATCCACAATCTGAAATTTGAAATTTACATTTTGAAATTGCTTCCCGGCTGTAATTAATTTTCGGATCAGTATGATTTTCAAAATATGCTTTATCATCTGTTAGCTCAAAAGCTTTTCCGCAGATTTCCTTACCAAGAAAATCAGTAATGTATTGTAGTCGTGGTGTAATTTTTTTGGTGTAAACAATCACAAAGTGAAGATAATTATCTGTCTCCGTATTTCTCTTTCCACTGCTCGTTGAACGATTTTTTAGGAAAATCAAGATTGCTGCGGTGCTGAGTCCATGCTTTTCCAATTTTATTGAGTACCCAGCTTTTTAGATTTCCGTTTGCTACATTCATCAAACTCCTCTTCAACATTGCCTGTTTCCACATTTTCCATGCTACTCTTTCTGCAAATACACTATGACCTTCTTCCACAGCTTCGTGCCTGTTTTCTAAAAGTAGTTCGTGCAAATTTATTTTTACCGCACAAACTTCGGTACAATTGCCGCAAAGCGATGAAGCATAACTCAGGTGCTTCCATTCGCCCAAGGGTTTTAAATGCGGAGTAATGACAGAACCTATGGGACCGCTATATGCTGTTTCGTAAGCATGGCCACCAATATTTTTATAAACGGGACATGCATTTAAGCAAGCACCACAACGGATGCAATACAAACTTTCCCGCTGTTTTGCATCTGCCAGAATATTTGTTCTGCCATTATCCAGTAATATCACATACATTTCTTCGGGACCATCTACTTCACCTGGCTGACGTGGACCTGTAACAATAGTATTATAAACCGTTATTCTTTGACCTGTACCAAAAGTTGCAAGCAATGGCCAGAACAGTGCAAGGTCATTTAGGGTAGGAATCATTTTTTCAATTCCTGTAATAACGATATGTGTTTTGGGCATGGAGCAACTTAGTCTTGCATTGCCTTCGTTTTCGGTTACAGCTATTGCCCCAATATCTGCAATTATAAAATTGGCACCGGTAACTCCCACTTCAGCACTTGCATATTTTTCTCTAAGCTTTTCTCTAGCTACTAATGTTAACTGTTCTGGATTCAGATTGGGGTCGGTTCCTAATTTTTCTGCAAATAATTTTGCAACATCTTCTTTGCTTTTATGCATTGCAGGTGTTACAATATGATACGGTGGTTCGCCATCCAGTTGCTGAATATATTCTCCTAAATCTGTTTCCACACTTTCAATTCCATTTTTTTCTAAATAAGCATTCAGGTGAATCTCTTCTGTAACCATGCTTTTGCTTTTCACCAATGTCTTGCAATTTTTTTCAGCACAAATTTTTCCAATTGCATCTAAAGCCTGTTGTGCGTCTTCTGCCCAAATCACTTTTACGCCTCTTTTGGTAATAGCAGCTTCAAAATTCTCTAAATAAGTATCCAGTTTTTCAATTGCTTTCCATTTCTGGTTCTTTGCTTTCTCCCTGGCAAGGTTTATATCGCTGAATTGCTGTTTGCCCAGCGGTACTACGGCATTGTACTTACCAATATTAAAATTGATTTTGCGGCGATGTTCTTTATCACCTGCTTTAAGTGTGCTTTTAGTAATGAAAGATTGTGAATGTTCAGACATCTTGCAAATATAATTTTAGTTATCGCCCTTTTGTAAAATTTTTTTTAATCCATTCAACAGCTTTCCGGACATAATACGCTTCATCCTTTTCTAATGATTTTACCCGTTTCATTATTTCAGGCCGCAGTGTTTTTTCTTTTGTAAATACTTCGATAAGTACTAAAGACAACCTTCTTTCCCAAAAATTTTTTGACTTGAGGAGTTTTTCAGATAATTCAAAAATTTCTTTCTGCATTTTCTTTGCTATAGGTTTCAGGCTTTGCATCCCTAATGTGTCGCATACGGCCCAATCACTTATATCTTTTGAAAAACTACTTACGAGCTTTACGGATAGTTCAGGATCAGTTTTACAAATTTCTTTTAACATTTTAGCTGCAAGTATTTTTTCTTCAAAAGCACCGGATATCCATAATTCCTTTATCAAAACAAAGCCTGTACCTTTATATTTTTTGGCCATCAAATTCAGAATTGGCATACGAATACCATAAATCTTTACAGCACCGGGCACAAATTTTAAAGCAGCAGCTTTTGCTTCGGGTGTTGAAGATGCTTCTAATTCTTTTTGAATTTGTTTGAATACTACTGACATTGTTAGTGAATATTGTTGCGGGTGGGTTTTACTTTTTTGTATGCTATCATTTTTTTTCTTTCAAAAAATGCTCTTTTGCTGCTTTATCTAACGCATTGTAAAAATCTTCTCCAAATTTCCGTATGATGGATTCTTTTAGAAATTCGTAAGCAGGAATTTTTAATTTTTCACCCAACGCACATGCAGGGCTGCATAATTTTTCTCTTGGTTCATAATTCATTCTTTCATAACCACCATGCTTCCCTTTTTTAGTTATGACCGGATACAAATGACAGCTAATGGGTTTTTTCCATTCAATAATACCATCATAATAGGCTTGTTCAAATGCACATTTAATGATTCCATTTTTTTCTCTGATACCATAAACACAAATTTCAGAATCATTGCCAAGTGTAGGGGTTACAAAACCAAATTCGGTGTTATATACATATTTACCTTTACTTTCTATTTCTTTTAAAGAAGCTTCGGTGAGATAGGGTTTTACTTTTTCAAAAACTTCATTAAGAATTTCGAGTTCAGCTTTTTCCAAAGGCGCACCCGCATCACCATCTTCGCAGCAACCGCCTTTGCATTTGGCAAGATCACAAACAAATTGTTTTTCAACTAAATCATCGCTGATTATCACATTGTCGATTACAATCACGTTATTACTTTTTGCAAATGTAGGTTTAAGAAAATTTAATTCTGTAGTAAAGAACCGTAACTAAATAGATTGAAGAAAACTGGTTAGCTAATTTAGTTTGAATCTTCTGGGTTCTTCCATTTCAATGTGTTGATTAAATGATATAAATCCTGTTTTAAAAAATCATTTACGATGCTTAAAGAATCTTCGTTGGGTGCTGCATCAAAATATAAAGCTCCGCGGAGGAAATGTTTTGAAGAATCCGTAAGAAAAAATTGATTGGCAGTTGCTGTATTTCCATACAATTTAAAAAAATATCCTTCGGCACCGTTTTCAGTTTTCATTAAACTATCATCACGGCCACTTGCAATTGTACTATGCCGCATATAGGTAAGTTTAAAAGCATCGTTGAGTAATGAATCAAATTTATTTCTGTTATTGATTTCTTTATAACTGACATACACTCTGCCGGAAAGTTGAGGTACATCAATATTAATCCACCAGGGGTTTTCAGTTACATCTCCGAAAAAGGTTGAATCTTTTGTAATAGTTGCATACACGGGATACTCAAATGAATAAGGATAACCCGGTGCATCAAAGCGTTTGTATTCTTTTTTTGGAAAATCTATTTTAAAATAGCCACGTTTTTTATATGTATAGTTGCTGTTGCAGGAAAAAAAGAAAATTACAAAAAGCAAAGAGCAAAAAGTAACTATGTTTTTCATAGACGAATAACTTATTATTTAGGAACGGTAGTAATTTGAACTAATTGTATCCGGTTTTGTTTTTTCTCAATAATCGTAAACTGAAAATCGCCGCAAGGCACTACTTCATTCTCGGCTGGAATTTCTCCATTCAGTTCAAGAACCAACCCGGCTAAGGATTCACTTTCACCTTTTACCTGGTCAAAAGTATCTTGTGGCAATTTCATAGTTCGACATATTTCATTAATCATTGTTTTTCCTTCAAACACATAATTGTTTTCATCTATCTTTTTATATCTGCTTTCTTCGGTATCAAACTCATCTTTTATTTCGCCGATCACTTCTTCCATAATATCTTCTAATGTTACAATACCACTTGTTCCACCAAACTCGTCGACTACCACGGCAAAATGAATTCGCTTTTGCTGAAATTCTTTCAATAAATCAACAATCAATTTTGTTTCAGGTACAAAATAAGGTTGACGCATCAATACATGCCAGCTAAACTCTTCCGATTCATCAAGATGGGGAATTAAATCTTTTGAGTAGATGATGCCTGCCACTTCATCAATATTATTTTTATAAACCGGGAGTCTTGAATAATGAAGTTCTTCCACTTTTTGCAACAATTGTTTAAAAGATGAATTGTGATCAACGCCATTAATATCTAACCGGCTTTGCATAATCTGTTTAACAGAAATGTTTCCAAATTTGACAATACCTTTCATTATGTTTTTTTCTTCCAGCGATGCTTCATCATCCGTTTTAATATCAATTGCTGCATCTAATTCACGTATGCTTACCGCTTCACTTTTATCAGCACCCAATCTTTTTCCAATGCCATCCGCCAGCGAAACCACCCATCTGCTTATTCGACGCATCAATAAATGAAGTGAATCAATGAAAAAAGAAGAGTCGTAAGCAAACCGAAGATTATTTTGCGTTGCCATTACTTTGGGTAAAATTTTTCCGAAAAATATAAGAACAAAAGCTATCGAAATAACCTTGATCGTGAATTTGAGAAATGGCAAGTCACTATTTTCCTGAATTATTTTATTAAGCAAAAAATTTAAAAGTACAATGATGCTAATGTTGATAAAAGTGCCAGCGATAAGAAGGGTGGCATAAACTTCTTTTGGTTCATCTAATAAATTGATGATTCGTTTGGCAGCGTCATGCTGCTTCGTTTTCAGCATATTTATGTCTTTACTGTTGAGGGAGAAAAAAGCAACTTCGGCACCCGACACAGCAAAAGACATTAATAATAAAACAGCAAGAAGTATTACCGGCAATATTAAAGCATTGGCATTGCCAGCCAGTAATATATAAAGTGGTTGTGGATGAATCCAATTAATCAGCGAAAAGCTATCCAATTAAAAACAATTTTGGTTTAAATAAAATTACAAAAGCAGGATGCGACCTGCTTTCGATTGTAGTACAAAAATATGGTTTTACTTCTATGAAAATTAAAAACTAAGATCTCCTTCTGCATCAGTGGCTGGCGGAATTTCCGTTTCTTCAGCTACCGGTTCCTGATGTGTGCTGCCTGGGGTATCTGTTCTTTTATCCAGCATTATTAAATTATCACCTACTACTTCGGTTGCATATTTGTGTCTTCCATCTTTGTCCTCCCAACTACGGGTACGAAGACGGCCTTCGATGTATACGAGACTTCCTTTATGTAAATATTTTGATGCAAGATCTGCCAATCCTCGCCAAAGAACCACAGTGTGCCATTCGGTCTGACTTATTAATTTGCCACCACGGTCTTTAAAAGTTTCTGTAGTAGCTAATGGAAATTTAGCAACTCCAATATTGCCTTCCAAAGTTTGCATATCAGGGTCTTTACCCAAATTGCCAATCAGCATTACCCGGTTAACGCCACGCATAATTTTAAAGTTTAAGATTTAAGAATGGTTTGTTGTTATCGAATGCCATTTAAAATTAAAACGTTTTAAGCTCATAAAACAAAAAATTTTCTGCAACATGATATTATATGTGGAAACTAGAAAGGAAGTAGCTTAATTTGATCAGAAGGCGTGTTAAAGCCTATTATTTTTCAAATATTCTCTTATCATGCCGGGAAAAGTATAATGGCTTAACTTATTTTTTTTAATCCAGATTCCATTTTCAATTTCCCGGGGTTTTTGCCTCATCTTTTTATAGATGAAAAAAGTATTGATTTCCTGATGAGATAATTGTTGTTTGTACAAGTCCGAAAATTTTAAATCACTACTGTCAATATTATTTTTTGCTAAAAGATTTAAAATAGATTGCTTCGATACTCTTTTTTCTTCTTCAAAAAGAAGAAACTCATATAAATGATGCCAAATATCTTTTCCGGTTCTTTGGTGAATAAAGATTTCATCATCACATACAAGGACCAGATATATAAACCAGCGACTCTTTTTTACAATCTTTTTTTCTTTTAAAGGGAGCTCAGTTATCTTATTATTCAAAAAAACGAAACAATATTTTTTAAAAATACATTCTGTACAAAGTGGTGCAGCAGGTTTACAAACAATAGCCCCAAAATCCATAATTGCCTGATTGTAAATGCCCGGTTTTTTTTTATCCAGTAGTTCTGTTGCCAGTTTATTAAAGTATTTTTTTCCTTCAATAGTGTCTGTTGGCTTTTTTATTCCAAATATTCTCGATAGCACTCTGTAAACATTTCCATCTACAACAGCATGTGGCAGATTAAATGCAAAGGAGGAGATAGCAGCGGCAGTATAGGGCCCAATTCCTTTCAATGATTTGATTCCTTCATAACTATCAGGAAATTTTCCGCCCTTTTCTTTAGAAATAAAACGAGCAGTTGCTATTAGGTTTCGGCAACGGGTATAATAACCAAGACCTTCCCACATTTTAAAAATCTTTTTATCTGTTGTGCTTGCAAGTTTATGAATGTCTGGAAATTTTTTTACAAAATGGTTATAGTACTCTAATCCCTGCACTACTCTTGTTTGTTGTAGTATTATTTCGCTCAACCATATTTTATAAGGATCTTTTTCTCCTTTCCATGGCATTACCCGCTTATTCTTTTCGCTATTCCATTTTATAAGTTGCTCAGTAAACTTGTTTTTTTGAATACTTAATGCCATAAAAAGCCCATATGTTTTGATGCAATTTCAACACATCGTAACAAATTGTCAAAAAAAATCTGCCTATCCCTTTGAAAATCATTAATTTTTGTACTAAATTCGGGGAACTATCAACTCTCTAAAAACTTAAAAGCAATGAGAAAAGCCGATCTGGTCAATCAGATTTCCGAAAAAACCGGCATTCCAAAGGTTGATGTGCTGGTTACTTTAGAAACCATGTTTAAAGAAGTAAAAGACACATTAGCGGCCGGAGAAAATATTTATATCCGGGGCTTTGGCAGTTTTATTACCAAAAAAAGGGCCGCAAAAATTGGGCGAAATATTAAAAAAAATATTGCTGTTCATATTCCAGCACATTATATCCCAGCTTTTAAACCGGCAAAAGAGTTTGTCGCAGAAGTTAAAAAACTTGTAACGGTAAAACCAGATGCTGGTCCAGGAGATGAAGTTGAAGGACAGTAGTAATCTAACCTAATAGTTTCTCCCTTTGTTCACTTGCTTTAAAGTACATTTGCCGACTTCAAAGTGTCGTAATCCTTTGAAGATTTTTATTTGTGAAAAGACCTCAATTTATTACAGCCTTTGCTGGCATCTGTTTAGTTGCCTTATTATACTTTTTTGGTAAAACCGAAAAAACTAAAAAATCTTCTGCAACACAAACTGGGAATTTGTCAGCAATTAAAGCAGCTTCCTTTTATAATGAAGACAGTATGCTTGCAGAAGCAAAATTAAGAATCACTGCTGAACAGGGTTTGCGTTTGGAACAATTGGAAAATTCTATCAGTCGGGGGGCTATAAAAGATCAACAATTAAAAATTTATCATCAACTTTCACATTTTTGGAGTGATTCAGCTCAGGCTTTTGAACCATATTCCTGGTACGAGGCACAAGCAGCAAGATTGGAAAGTTCAGAAAAAAACCTCATTTTTGCTGCCCGTTTATTTTTAGAGGGTTTAAGACAGGAAACTGACCCAAAAAAAAGAAAATGGAAAGCTCTTCAGGCAAAAGAGCTGTACGAAAGATCTTTGAGCATAAATCCTTCCAATGATTCATCAAAAGTGGAACTGGGAATTAGCCATATTTATGGCGGAATTTCAGAAACACCGATGGAAGGAATTCAAAAAATAATGGGAGTGCTAACTAAAGACAGTACAAACATTTATGCTCTGATGACCCTGGCGGATGCATCTATTTTTTCCGGACAATATGAAAAAGCATTTGACCGGTTGAAAAAAGTGAACAGTTTAGAACCGTCAAATCTTGATGCAATTCTAAAACTCGCAGATGTTTATGCGATGACAGGGAAAAAAAAAGAAGCTATTGACTGGTATAATAAAAGTCTGATTCTTATAAAAAGACCAGACTGGAAACAGGAAGTGGAGAAAAGAATAAGCGAATTGAAATAAATGTGCAGCGGCATGTTGAAATAATTGAACCTTATTTAATTTATTAATTTTTAAAAAAAAGTATTAGTATGCCTTGTGGTAAGAAAAGAAAGCGTCATAAAATTGCGACGCATAAGCGTAAAAAAAGATTGAGAAAGAACAGACACAAGAAAAGAAATAAATAATCATTTCTTTTTCTGAATAAAATTTCCGGAGATTTTTATTTCCGGCAATTTTAAAAGACCGGTTGTTTGCTGTATTAGTTTGCTCCCACCAATTTGCTGCACACTTATATCAGGTTCTAACCATGCAATCACATACAGCATTTCTGACTACCGGTTTCAGGAGATGAAGCCATCTTGAGTTATTAAATGAACAAAGAACTTATTATTAATGCTGCACCTCAGGGTGTGGAAATTGCCTTACTGGAAGATAAAAAGCTGGTGGAACTGCATAGCGAAAAAAGCGATGGACGTTTTGCAGTAGGCGATTTATATCTGGGTAAAGTAAAAAAACTCATCCCAGGATTGAATGCCGCATTTGTAGATGTAGGGTTTGAGAAAGATGCATTTCTTCACTATACGGATTTAAGCCCTTACGCAAAATCTTTGTTGAAGTTTACCAATTTATCGATAGCCGACAAAACGGAAAGCATCATGGACTTTGGTAAATTTGAAGTGGAACCCGAGATAGTAAAGACGGGTAAAATAAATGATGTATTGGGGGGTAAGCCAAATATTCTTGTTCAAATTTTAAAAGAACCTATTGCTGCAAAAGGACCAAGATTAAGTTGTGAAATATCTTTACCGGGCAGGTTCATTGTTATCACTCCTTTTAATAATATTGTTGCCGTTTCCAGGAAAATTCATTCATCTGATGAACGCAAAAGATTGCAACGAATCGTCGAATCAATAAAGCCGAAAAACTTTGGTGTCATTGTACGTACAGCTGCTGAAGGAAAAAATACAGCTGAACTCCATGAAGATCTTGCTTCATTAGTTGAAACCTGGAAAACGATTCAAAATAATTTAAAGGGTGCCGTACCACCGGCAAAAATTTTAAGTGAGCAAACTAAGGCTACAAGCATTCTCCGGGATTTGCTAAATGAAGACTTTAATAAGATTGTGGTAAATGATAAAAACATTTATAACGATACCCGGAATTATATTCAGCGGATTGCTCCAGATAAAATGGACATCGTGAGTTATTACAATAACGGCTCTACCATTTTTGATTCTTTTGGAATTACCAAACAGGTAAAATCATCATTTGGTAAAACAGTAAACTTAAACAGCGGAGCTTATATTATAATTGAACATACCGAAGCATTGCATGTAGTGGATGTAAACAGTGGATATAAAAGCGTAAGTAATAACCAGGAATTAAATGCACTGGAAACAAACCTTGAAGCAGCCGAAGAAATTGCAAGACAGTTTCGCCTTCGTGATTTGGGGGGTATCATTGTAGTTGATTTTATTGACATGAAACTTCCTGATAATAAACGGAAGCTTATTGAAAAAATGGAAGAGTTTATGGCTCCGGACAGGGCCAAGCATGCAGTGCTGCCAATTTCAAAATTTGGTTTGATGCAGGTTACCCGCCAGCGGATGAAACCCGAAATGAATATTAATACACAGGAGGTATGCCCAAGTTGCAGCGGTACCGGAAAAATTTCTTCTGCATTATTACTGGAAGATGAGATTGAAAAAAATCTGAGTTATCTGATTACACATAAACACGCCAACCTTAGATTAATTGTTCATCCAATTATGTATGCTTACCTTACTAAAGGTTGGCCATGGTCTACACGGCTTGCAAAATGGAATAAAAAATTCAAACAGAAAACCTATCTGCAGCAGAATACAAATTATCATCTTACAGAATTTCGTTTTTTTAATAAACACGAAGAGGAAATTAAATTATAATAGTTTTCAAGAAGAAAACAAAAAACCCGGTTGATCAACCGGGTTTTTTATTTCAGCAGTTATTTTTTAATAACCTTCATTCTGAGTAAGATTGCTGTTTACATTTCTTTCTCTTTGAGGAATAGGATAAATAAGTGTTTTATCATTCCAGGGTAATAATCCGACTGTTCCCTGTAAACGTTTTATATCATGAAGAGTATGTCCTTCAAACATTAATTCCAATTTACGTTCTTTCAAAATATCATTCAGCGTTGGGCCAATTATAGCGGGTAATCCAACTCTCTGACGAATTCTGGTAAGATCCTGCTCGGGTGTAGCTCCGATGGATGTTCCTAATCTTTGATTTGCTTCAGCACGGATTAAATACATTTCTGCTAACCGGAGAATATGAACATTGCCATAACGACTTTCATATTTACCTGTAAAAGTAGAACCACCGGAAACAAAGAATAAATTTCTTCTGGCATCACCCGCTTCATATAATGCTAAATGGGCTGCCTTAATTGAAATATCGCCCCGGCTTTGAGGTGAATAAAATTGATGAAATCCATTGGCACCCTGTGCTGTAGTAACCTGTATTGCAAAAATATCTTCAGAATGATTAACTACTTGTGCTGCTGAAGCCGGAAATACCTGTGCATAAGTTGGCCTAAGCGAATATATAGCTGAAGCAATAACCCGGTTAGCTGCATCTCTGGCATTTGCATAATCTCCTTTTTGTAGAGAAACCCTCGCTAACATAGCGGCGGCGGCATTTTTTGTTGCAAAAAATCCATTTGTTGTAGGAAGTTTTGCTTCTGCATCTGTTAGATCCTGGATTACTTGCGTATAAACTTCGGCAACCGTGTTACGTGGTCTTTGATCAGCTTCTGTAATACCTCGGGTAGGTGTTGTAACAATTGGTACCCCCGGGTTAGATGCAGGTGTTCCGTCATTGTATGCTTTTGCAAAAGATCTTACCAGATCAAAAAATAAACTGCCACGGATAAATTTTGCTTCACCTTCAGTCCTGTCTTTTACAGCTTGAGTAGGTAGAACATCCAAAGCACTTAGAACATTATTGAGATCATTAATTGCTCTGTAAGAAACAAGCCATGTATTTGCGACAAAACCATTATCTTTTGGAATTGCTTTGTTTTTTATTTGCGTCATACCTGCAAAGGTGCCGGTCCAGGTGAGCTCATTATTATCACCGAGCAAATCCTGGTTTAAAAAAATTCTGCCACCATAGGAGTCAACTCCTCCAAAATCAGCATAAGTTCCGATTAAAGCAACCTGAACATCGGATGCTGTTTTTAATGCATTTAGCTCATCAATACTTTGTTTGGGAACTGTGTCAAGCTTTTTATCACAGCCTGCAGCAATTACTAGCCCTCCAATAATTGCCATATATAAAAAATTATTTTTCATGTTTTTAATATTTTAAAATTATAAACCGATGTTGATTCCGAAAATAAGCGCCTTGATTTGTGGTGCAGAATAAAAATCATTACCCTGTGATATATTACTTGCACTGAAATCTGCATTTACTTCGGGGTCCCAACCAATATAATCTGTGAAAGTGAAAAGGTTTTGTCCTCTTACATAAATTTTCACCCGATCTACTTTTATTTTATTTAAAATTGATTTTGGAAGTGAATAGCTTAAAGTGGCAGATTTTACTCTTAGGTAGGATCCTTTGGTAATATACCGGGTTGAAGCATTCACTCCATTTGCGTAAAAAGTTCTTGCTTCTGGAATATTTGTTATATCACCGGGTTTTTGCCATGCTTTCAATTGATCCCGGGTTTGATTGTCAAAGCCATTGCTTCCACTTGCAGCAAAATATTGTCCGCCTGCCAGGTAAATATCATTACCAGCAACACCTTGTAATAATACATCAAGGTCAATTCCTTTGTATGAAAAATTATTTCTGAAGCCATAAATAAAATCTGGATTCGGGTTTCCGATTTCAACATCTTCTGCCAGGTTATAGTTATTCGTTGTTGATCTGTCTCTTTTACCATCTGGCAACAACGTATTTTTAATATATAAGGCATCTCCATTTGCCGGGTCGGCACCTGCAAATTCACGGGCAAAGAAAGTGCCCAATGCATAACCTTCTTTTGCTTTATTTACACCACCGCCCAATACTTGTCCTTTCAGATCTTTAATCTTGTTTTTGTTTGCTGCAAAATTAATACTTGATGACCATCTGAAATTTTTGCCAACAAAATTTTCAGAATTGATAGTGAATTCAAATCCTTTATTATCCAGTTTGCCAATATTGCGTAGCTGAGTTGCAAATCCGCTAGTACCCGGAACTTCGACACTTAACAAAAGATCTTTTGTCTTTCTTTGATAATAGTCAACTTCTACAGTTATTCTGCTATTAAGAATACTGAACTCAACACCAATATCTGAGCTGGTGGTATTTTCCCATGTTAAATCTGGGTTTGGAATTTGTGTGGGTCTTGTGCCTGGTTGACCGCCATACGCCGCATCACCGGAGTATAAACCCCGGGAAGCAAAATTTCCAATTTCTGCATTACCCGTTTGACCATAGCTTGCTTTCAGTTTCAGGAAGTTTAGCCATTTAACATTTGACAAAAATTTCTCTTCCGATAAAATCCAACCGGCTGAAGCAGCTGGAAAGAAACCATACCGGTTATTTTTTCCAAATCTCGAAGAGCCATCATATCTGCCACTGATAGAAAAAAGATATTTATTATTAAATTTATAGTTTGCTCTTGCAAAATAAGACAGGAAAGTAAATTGTGTTTCTGAAGATGATGCATCAGTTTTTGTTGAAGCACTTACCAATTTTGTAAACGCATCACTTGGAAAATCCCGGGCGGTACCTGTTGAGTTATATGATTTATAATTCTGATAACTTGTACCTGCCACTGCCTCTAAATCATGAGCCCCTTTGAAGCTGGTTACATATCTAAAAAAATTATTGGTATTAACGTTTATTATCTGGTCTGCAGTAAAAAATCCTGTTCCAAAAGTTGCACCGCCATTATTGCGTCTTGTTTTTCGTCCATTATAGCTTTCTTCATTTTGGTTTAATTGATCAATACCAAATTCGGATCTGAATGTCAATCCTTTCATCAATGTAACATTTGCAAAAACATTTCCAATCGTTCTGTTTACAGCAGTCCCGTAAGAAGCATTTTCTAAACTCAAAATAGGATTATAATAAACCGGGTAGTTAGTATTTGGCAATCCGGTTGCATTATCCAATGCGCCACTGGTTTGTCCAGTTCGGGGGTCTATTGCAGGAGTGATAGGTGATAAAGCAGTTATTTGTAATGGGGTAGAAAAAGCGTTGTCATTTGAAATTCTACTGTTGAGAGAACGGGCAAAATTCATATTCATTCCAACACTTAACCAATCTCTTACTTTATTTTCAAGATTTAATCTGCCTGAATACCTTTTAAATCCATTTCTTACCATGATGCCTTTTTGATCAAGGTATTGTCCTGCCATGAAAAAAATTGTTTTATCGTTACCACCAGAAAAATTTAGATCGTATTGAGATATCGGAGCATCCTGAAATGCGAGTGCCTGCCAGTCAGTATTTACTTTATAAGTTTGCCAGTCGGTGTTACCAGCAGAATATCTTGTCATTCTTGACTCAACGAATAAAACATTTGCATCAATAGCAGCCTGAAGTGTAGGATATAAACCCCGGAGAAAATCCTGTCTGCCTGCGCCAATTGCAGCTAATCTGAAAAGCTGAACATACTCCTCAGAATTCATAAATTCCATCTTACGAGTTGGTTTCTGTGTACCTGTAAAATAACCAAACTCAATTTTCGATTTGCCAGCTTTACCTTTTTTAGTGGAAATTAATACCACTCCGTTTGAACCACGGGAACCATAGATAGCTGCTGAAGAAGCATCTTTTAATATTTCTATTGATTCAATATCATTTGGATTAATATCTGCTAACGGATTAGTTGTAGCACCATTACTGGAAAGATTTGTAGTTATTAATGGAATACCATCTAAAACATATAAAGGCTCACTTCCTGCAGAAACAGATGCAGAACCTCTTACTCTTACTTTAATTCCCTGACCCACTTTACCATTTTGCTGTTCAATAAAAACGCCAGCAGCCCTTCCTTGTAAAGCGTTTTCAAAACTTGTTACAGGAGTGTTTGCAAGTTCTTTTGCGCCTACCCTTGAAACTGAACCTGTAATATCTCTCTTAATTTTAGTTCCGTATCCCACTACAACAACCTCGCTTAACGAGTTGTCCGATTGTACCATTGAAATAACAATTTCTTTATCAGAAATAGTTACTTCCTTTTCGGAATATCCAATGCTGGAGAACACCAGCACTTTAGTTTTTGCGTCTACCGAAAGATTAAATGAACCATCTAATCCGGTTGTAGTACCTGCAGTTACATTACCCTTTGGTTTTACAGAAACGCCTGCAAGCGGTGAACCATCTTTTGCATCTGTTATTTTTCCACTTACCGTTTTGGTTTGTGCAAATAATAGCTGAATAGAAAACAGAGATCCAATCAGCATAAGCAGTTTAAGTTTTCTCATGTCGTAGTTTTTTTTGAAATTAAGGAAGTCAAATATATAGAATAGAAACATTTAATAGACAAAAAAAACCATACAAATTGCTGCATTGTTTTTAATAAATCAATATAATTTTCTAAAAAAACTAATTCCTTTGCCTACTCAGGTATAGCATAATATATTGAGCTAAAGTTACAACTGCAGCTAATGCAGCTACTACATAGGTGGTTGCTGCCCACTTTAAAGCACTCTTTGCTTTTGGAAATTCCTGTTGATTAGCAATATTTGTGTTTTGCAACCAAATTAATGCCCTGCGGCTTGCGTCAAACTCAACTGGTAGTGTTATAACTGAAAAAAGGGCAGTAACTGTAAATAAGATGATACCTATCAGCAATAATTGAGGGAATCTATTTATCAATACAACTCCTATTAATAATATCCAGTGTACAATATTGCTGCTGAACTGAACAGCTGGCACTAATTTGCTTCTAAGATTAAGCCATGTATATTCAGTTGCATGTTGTACAGCATGTCCACATTCATGTGCGGCAACCGCAGCCGAGGCTATACTAGATCCCTGATAGACTTCTGGGCTTAAATTCACTGTTTTGTTTGCCGGATTATAATGGTCGGATAAAAAACCTTCAACTGAAACAACTTTTACATCATAGATGCCATTGTCCCGAAGCATTTTTTCTGCTATCTCCTTTCCAGTCATTTTGTTTGTCAATCCAATTTTGCTAAATGCCGCAAATTTGTTTTTAAGAACCATTGAAACAAGCATACTAATGCCTATGAAAGCGATTGAAACAATAAAAATTTCCTGATTCATTTTTTTAATTAATTTTTGTTAGAGATAGCTGATTGCAAATCTTTTACCAATCAGGTTTAAACTGAAAAATACAGCCTTTTTGTCATCTGATTCATTATTTGGCTGATATAATAAGAAGTCTGGCTTACCTTAAATTATGGGGCAGATTAATATAGCCAAGTAGCTGTTTATCATCCATCTAAAATTTTTTTCTTTATAGTACGAGGTAACTATATTACGTTAATGTTACTAATGAAAAGTTATTCACAGACATAAAAATTTATTTTGTAGTGTGGATCAGAATTGTAACTTAGTGCCAGAATTTAATGGGTTAGTAAGTAAGAGGGTTAATCGAAAGATTGGCCCTTTTATCTTGTAATATGCTAAAGGTATTCTCTGTTAAGTTTCTTTCTACTGTTGCTCCTGTTTATTTTTTTCAATCAATTTATTTTTCATCTTTTAAATTAATTGCATCATTAAGAAAGTGTAATTGCTAACTTTATTTTTATGAGTAAAGTGAAAACAAGTTTTTTTTGTCAGAACTGCGGATATGAGACAGTTAAATGGGCAGGTCAATGTCCTTCTTGTAGTCAGTGGAATACATTTGTAGAAGAAATAATTCAGAAGGATACAACTAAAAATAATAATGGATGGAAGGATTATAATGCTGAACCCCGAACTGAAAGAACAATTCAATTAAATGAAATAATAACAACTGGAGAAAAAAGATTGCTAACAGCGGATGTTGAATTAAATCGTGTGTTAGGTGGAGGCATTGTTCCGGGTAGTATTGTTTTAGTTGCTGGCGAACCGGGCATTGGCAAATCAACTTTGTTTTTACAAAACGGGTTATGGATGAAGGACACAACTGTTCTTTATATAAGTGGCGAAGAAAGTGAGTTGCAGATTAAAATGCGTGCAGACAGATTGCAATTAAAGAATGAAAAATTTTATCTGCTTACAGAAACATCCACACAGGTTATTTTTCAGGAAATAAAAAAATTAAAACCGCAGTTAGTAATCATTGATTCTATACAAACATTACAGACGCCTTATATTGAATCATCGCCTGGCAGTGTATCGCAAATCAGAGAATGTACATCCGAATTTCAACGGTTTGCAAAAGAAACGAATACTCCTGTTTTTTTAATTGGCCACATAACTAAAGATGGCAGTATAGCTGGTCCAAAAATTCTTGAGCATATGGTGGATACGGTTTTACAATTTGAAGGCGATCGTCATCACGCATACCGGATTTTAAGAACACTTAAAAACCGTTTTGGCAGCACTTCGGAATTAGGTATTTATGAGATGACAGATGCAGGAATGCGGGGAGTTTTAAACCCCAGTGAAATTTTAATTACACAAAAAGAAGAAAATTTAAGTGGTATTGCTATAGCAGCAATGATGGAAGGAATGCGACCCTTATTAATAGAAGTGCAGGCATTGGTTACACAATCAGTTTATGGTACACCGCAAAGAACAGTAAGTGGTTTCGATTTAAGAAGACTGCAGCTATTGCTTGCTGTACTGGAAAAAAGAGGGGGATTTCATTTTGGTGTAAAAGATGTTTTTTTAAATATTGCCGGTGGATTAAAAGTAGAAGACCCTTCAACTGACCTTGCTATTATTTGTGCATTGCTATCTTCCTATGATGATACGCCGCTAACTCAGCAAATTTGTTTTGCTGGCGAAGTTGGATTGAGCGGAGAAATCAGAGCAGTAAACAGGATAGAACAAAGAATTGCTGAAGCAGAAAAATTGGGATTTGAAAAAATTATTATTTCTAAATACAACCAGAAAGGAATTGGGAAACAAAAATTCAACCTGCCTGACCGGCAGGCAGGCATTGAAGTAATTACAATGGGAACGGTAGAAGAAGTATATAAATTATTGTTTTAATTTTTTATGATTCATTTAAAAGAAATAAAGGAATCAATTCTACAAATGGTATTTCCGCATGTATGCAGCGGATGCGGAAGTGATTTATTAAATATCGAATCTTCCTTATGTATGCGTTGCATTCATGCATTGCCCGAAACAAGTTTTGAAAAACATGCCGGCAACCCGGTTGAAAAAATATTCTGGGGCAGGTTGAAATTGGAAGGCGCCGCCGCTACTTATTATTTTACAAAAGAATCAATGGTACAGCATCTAATGCATCAGTTTAAGTACAAAAACAATAAAGACTTGTGTTTGCAAATGGGAAGAATGATGGCTCAAAATTTTAAACAATCGGGTCGTTTTATAGTAGATGCTTTGATTCCATTACCCCTGTTCCCAGGTAAAGAAAAAAGAAGAGGGTATAATCAGGCAACATTATTATGCGAGGGTATGGCAGAAATAATTAATGTCCCCGTTTTAAGCGATATAATAATAAGGCCAGAACATACAGAAACTCAAACCAAAAAAGGAAGAGTGGAAAGATGGAAAAATATGGATGGTAAATTTTTTATAATTAAGCCTGAAAAGATTTCTGGCAAACATTTATTGTTAGTAGATGATGTAGTAACCACTGGTGCTACTTTGGATGCTTGTGGTACTGAGCTCCTGAAAGCTGAAAATGTGAAATTGAGTATTGCAACACTTTGCTTTGCTTCCCGCATATAGCCTCATCCCTTACCCTTCTCCATAAATGGAGAAGGGGAGGAAGGAAAATCAAAATACTTCAACTATTTTTGAACTCCATGAAGACAACCAGTATTCTATCCATAATCATTTTACTGATTTTAAATTCCTGTAAAAAAGATACGTTCATTACAACATCCGATGCAAGAGTTACCATTACTGCCGACACCTTAAAGTTTGATACAGTATTTGTAACATCCGGCTCCACAACCCAATATTTTATTATTAAAAATGATAATAATCAGAAATTAAAAGTTTCATCAGTAAAATTGTTGGGCGGCAATTCTTCTTTATTTAAAATAAATGTAGACGGAATTGTTGGCCCCGAAATTCAGAATATTGAAATAGATGCCAAAGACAGCATCTATGTTTTTGTACAGGTAAATGTAAATCAGAATGCAAATAATCTTCCATTTGTTATTCGTGACAGTATTAATATAAATTATAATGGGAATAATAAATTAGTTCAGTTGGAGGCCTGGGGGCAAAATGCACATTTCTTCCGCAACAGAGCAATAACAACAAATGAAATCTGGAATAATGATTTGCCGTATGTTATTCTCGGTTCTTTATTTGTGGATGTAAATAAAACCCTGACCATAAATAATAGTTGCCGTATTTATGTTCATGCCGATGCGCCAATCGTTGTTGATGGCACTTTGCAAATAAATGGATTGAAAGATACCAGTAACCGTGTTTATTTTCGTGGCGATAGATTAGATGAACCTTACAAAGATTTTCCGGCAAGTTGGCCCGGAATTTTTTTCAGGGCAACCAGTAAAGACAATGTACTCAACTATGCAGTTATTAAAAATGCTTATCAGGCATTGGGCGTTCAGGATCCATCTCCAAATGCAAATCCTAAATTAACATTGAATGAATGTGTAATTGACAATGCTTATGATGCAGGAATTATTTCAATCAATAGCAGCATAACTGCACGAAACTGTTTAATCAGTAATTGCGGTAAGAATGTTGCTATTTATAAAGGCGGTTCGTATTCTTTTCAACATTGTACCATGGTAACCTATTCCAACAGTTATCAATTGCATCGAAACCCTTCTGTAACACTTGCAAATTTCATTACCATAAACAACGTACCTGCACCGGCCGACCTGAATGCAATATTCCGTAATTGTATTATCTGGGGCGAAAACGGAATTGTGGATGATGAAGTAGTAACAGTTAAAAATAACGCTGCTGCTTTTAATGTAAATTTTCAAAACAATTTATGGAAGGTAACTACTTCACCTGCCAATGTTATTGCAACCGGAATTATCAATAATCAAACTCCACAGTTCGATAGTATTAATGTTTCTGAAAAATATTATGATTTCAGGCTAAAATCAACTTCACCCGCAAAGGATGCAGGAGTAGTAACTGCAATAGCACTTGATTTAGATGGAAAACCTCGTAGTGTGGGAATAAGACCTGATTTGGGTTGTTTTGAAAAACAATAAAAATTTTACTAAAACTGAACAACACAAGCTTAACTTTGTTATCCTCTTAATTAAAAATATAAATCATGAAATCATTTTTTATTACAATGCTGCTCGCAGTCACATTAACCGGCACTTCACTTTACGATTTCAAAGTACCTGGATTGGATGGCAATCAAATTGATTTTTCTTCATATAAAGGGAAAAAAATAATGATTGTAAATACAGCTTCTAAATGCGGCAATACTCCCCAATACGACGAATTGCAAAAACTATATGAAAAATACAAGGACAAACTGGTTATAATCGGTTTTCCCGCAAATAATTTTGGTGGACAGGAACCCGAATCAAATGAGGTGATAAAAGAATTTTGTAAAAAGAATTTTGGAGTTACATTTCCAATGGCTGAAAAAATTTCTGTAAAAGGAAAAGATACACATCCTTTATATGTTTACCTGAAAGAGCAAGCTGCAGCAAAAGGATTTACAGATCCCGTAAACTGGAATTTTGGAAAATTTTTGGTGAATGAAAAAGGTGAGCTGATCGCTGTGTTCTCTCCAAAAACAAAACCAATGAGCGAGGAAATACTGAAATGGCTTAATTAAACTATTAATTTATAAAAGTGTAAGCGTTGAAATTTTTTCAACGCTTTTTTATTTGTAAGAAGATTTATATTCGCAGTTCATGCAATTTTCTTCTATCATAGCACAACAAAACGTAAAGCATCAATTAGCTGATATGATGCAAACAAACAGGCTGGCTCATGCATTATTGTTTTTAGGTAAAGAAGGAAGTGGTGCATTACAGCTTGCTCTTGCATTTGCCCAGTATGTTGTTTGCGAAAAAACTGGCGACAAACAGTCAGCAGTCGGCAATCAGCACTCAGAACCTTCTTTGTTTGGAGATGAGCCTTCACACTCATCACTCACCACTCACCACTCACCTTCAGATTCCTGCGGCATTTGCTCCGGTTGTAAAAAAGCAAATGAACTCGTTCATCCTGATATTCATTTTTCCTATCCTGTTGTAACAAACAAATCGGGCAAACCACCTATCAGTACAGATTATATAACCGAGTGGCGAGAATTTATAAAAGGCTACCCTTATGGAAATATATATGACTGGCTTCAGTTTATAGGAGCAGAAAACAAGCAAGGAAATATAACGGCACTTGAATGCAATGACATTATTAAGAAACTAAGTCTGAAAAGTTTTGAAAGCCCCTATAAAATATTAATTCTCTGGATGCCCGAGTACCTGGAAAAAGAAGGAAACAAATTGTTGAAGATTATTGAAGAGCCGCCACCCAATACTTTATTTATCTTGGTTGCAGAAAATGAATCCTTAATTCTACCAACAATCGTATCGAGATGTCAATTGGTGAAAATTCCATTGCTTGAAACAAAGGATATAGCAGATGCACTGATAAACAGAAACAATACCGATGCGAATAAAGCAAGGCAGGTAGCGGCAACAAGCGATGGAAATTACCGGGATGCTTTACAGCAATTACAACATGCCGATGAAGATTGGCAAAGTTTATTACGGGACTGGCTGAATGCAATTTTAAAAACGGGGCCAGCTGCTCAAACTAAATGGGTGGAAGAGATAAGCAGGCTTGGCAGGGAAAAACAAAAACAGTTTCTCCGCTATTTTAATCACCTGTTAGAACAAAGTATTCATTTGCGCATCACCAGCCCCATAGGTATTGAAGCCACTGACAGCTCTGAAAATGATTTTGCAAACCGAATTAATAAAATAGCCGACATCAGCCAGCAACAGGCTATAGTAGAGGAGCTTGACAGGGCGGTTTATTATATAGAACGCAATGCCAACGCCAAAATGCTCTTCCATGCCCTTACCATTAAACTATATCATATCATTAAAAACAAAATAGTACTTTTGGCAGATTGAGGGATGTGAGTGGTGAACCTGCCTGTCGGCAGACAGGTTGTGAGATGTGAGTTGGAGGCCTGCACTAGATGGTGTTTCCACATAGTTCAGGTTGTAATTATTGAGTCATCGTTCGTCTATATATTAAGCTTCCGTTGCGTCGCACTCTTGTACTGAATCAAGTCTATTCAGCAAAATACAAGAGTCTCAAAATTGTTCAGTCCTTTTCTGAACGCAACAAGTGAGATAATCTTCCACCGGAAGATTCGAAGACAACAGGCGATGATAGTAGTAACTGCGCTGGCTCCCCCTCAAAAAAAATTGTAAGCGAAAACTGGTTGAAAAATATCAGGGTTCTTTTCAATTTAAAATTTTCAATTAATAAATATTAAATAACGAATGGCTTGCGGTAGTTGTGGTACAAAACCAGGTGGATGTAAAAGCAACGGCGGATGTAGTTCTGGCGGATGCAACCGCATGAATACGCATGACTGGCTGCGCAACCTTCCTGTTGCCGACGCTGGTGATGAATGTAAAGTGGTGGAGATAAGTTTTAATAACGGTAGCCGCAAAGATTTTTTTAGAAATACTACATTGCATGAATACGAAAAAGGCGATATGGTTTCGGTAGAAGGTGTAAGTGGTTTTGATTTGGGTGAAATTTCTTTGACAGGTGAGATTGTTCGGTTACAAATGAAAAGGCATGGTGTAAAAGAAGATGACAAAGAGATGAAAAAAATTCTTCGCCGCTCAAATGACAGAGATGTAGATACCTGGCGCAGTAATAAAGCAAGAGAGAAAGAAGCCGTGATACGTAGCCGTGCAATTGCAAAGCAGCTGAAACTAAACATGAAAATAAGTGAAGTGGAGATGCAAGCCGACGGACGTAAGGCAACCTTTTTTTATATAGCCGAAGGCCGTGTGGATTTTCGTGAATTGATAAAAGTATATGCCGGTGAGTTTAAAGTAAAAGTGGAAATGCGTCAGATTGGAGCAAGGCAGGAGAGTGCTAAAGTCGGGGGCATCGGAAGTTGTGGTCGTGAATTGTGTTGTAGTACATGGCTCACCGAATTTAAAAGTGTAAATACAACAGCGGCCCGTTATCAGAATTTATCAATCAATCAAACAAAGCTTAGCGGACAGTGCGGAAGATTAAAATGTTGTTTGAATTATGAACTCGATACTTATCTGGATGCATTGCAACATTTCCCCGAAGACTGCGATGTATTGAAAATTACAAAAGGCAATGCCTTTCTGATTAAAAAAGATATTTTTAAAAACCTGATGTGGTACACTATGCCGGACAGCACCAAGCATTATCCACTTACGATTGAACGGGTGCAGAAAATAAAAACGCTGAATGTACAGGGTGTAATACCCGACGAACTGGAAGCAGTGGAAATAACAAGTACTAAACCCAAAGAAGTAGAACCCGAGTTTGTGGATGTAGTAGGACAGATAAGTTTGCAGCAATTAGAAAGAGCTGACCGTAAACGAAAGCAACAGCAGCAACCACGTCAGCAGCAAAGACAACAGGGAAATCAATCCGCAGGATCCGGTGGACAAAGATCACAGGGACCACAAGGACCACCACGCAATAATCCGAATCAGCAAAGAGGCGGACAAAACCCCAACCAACAAAGAGACAGGCAAAACCCCAATCAAAGAAATCAGCGACCACCGAATTCGAACCAGCAACGTCCGGGTCCGCCTGACCGGCAGGCAGGCAATACAAATGAGGGAAATGCGTAAGAGATAATTTCTATACAAAATGTATTATACATTTTGTATAATTTTTTATAACTTGGCTGCATGAACCGCCCAGCCAACCCATTTATTACGTCGGGCTACCACAGTCCAGTTTACTTTTGCGATAGAAAAGAAGAAACCCGGCGTTTACTTTCGCTGATTAAAAATGAAAATAACATTACCCTTTTTGCATTACGCAGATTGGGTAAAACGGGATTGGTACACCATGTATTTCATCAACTATCAGGGTCAAAAAAAATTGCTTGCATCTATTTAGATATTTTTTCTACCGTTAACCTTAAGGAGTTTACAAACAACCTGGCTACCGCAATCTATAACCGGTTTCCTGAGAAGAAAGGGATAGGGCAGAAATTTTTGTCTGTACTTAAGCTATTGAGGCCGGTAATAAGTTATGATGCAATGACAGGTAACCCGGAGGTAACATTAGATTTGGGGCAGCACCGTGAATCTGAAAGAACCATACAGCAATTATTTAATTTTTTAGATAAGCAAAACATCGCTGTTGTTATTGCTATTGATGAATTTCAGCAAATAACCACTTACCCGGAAAAAAATACAGAAGCATTGTTGAGGACTTATATGCAGCAGTTAAAAAATTGCCGGTTTATTTTTTGTGGCAGCAACCATCGTATAATGACGGAAATGTTCAACAGTGCAAAAAGGCCATTCTATGCCAGTTGTAATAACTTGTCAA
Organism: Bacteroidota bacterium; assembly: GCA_031413675.1. Taxonomy (GTDB): domain Bacteria; phylum Bacteroidota; class Bacteroidia; order Chitinophagales; family Chitinophagaceae; genus VBAR01. The sequence continues at coordinate 4,397 of JANOFP010000527.1, read as the reverse complement.
TTGGGTTTATAAATAATACAGAATACGGGCAATTTATTAAAAATAATTTTTCAACGTATAAACGAAAAATTAGCGTTGAGGCTATTGAGTATATATTAAATTTCACCCATACACATACCTTTTATGTACAAGAGTTATGTAATTGCATTTTTGCAAGTGGCATAAAAAATATTGGTATTGAAGAAACGATTAAAGTTAGTAGTGAACTATTGAAACAAAAAGAGGATATATTTTACCAATACAGGAACCTGCTTACACATGCACAATGGGTATTGCTTACAGCAATTGCAAAAGAAGAGAAATTAATAAAACCCCATTCTAATGAATTTATAAGTAAAAACCATTTAGGAAACTCTTCATTAGTAAAGAGAGGCCTGGAGGCATTATTGGCAAAAGAAATGGTGTATTACAACGGTGGCATTGCAGAACCTTACTATGCAGTTTATGATAAATTTTTAATGAGGTGGTTGCAATAAACTTCAACAAAGAGACCGACAAAATCCCAATCAAAGAAATCAACGACCTCCAAATCCTAATCAACCGCCGGGAGGAAATAAATTATTTTATTTTAAAGCTGCATAAATCGCATCCTGTATTTTTCCCCGGATATTCATTTGTAAAAGTTTGGGGTTGTTTCTTGTTGGATATACCCGGTTGCTCAAAAAAACATAGACAAGATTTACTTTCGGATCTACCCACACACATGTGCCGGTAAAACCGGTATGTCCATACGCTTCTGATGAAACGAGTGATGAAGGATAAGGATCTTTTCTTGTTGCATTATCTTTTTCCGGTTTATCAAATCCATATCCGCGGCGGCTGGTGCCAGTTGCATGGTAGGCAGTAAATAATTTTATCGTTTCGGGTTTTAAATATTTCGTTCCGTTTATTTCACCGCCATTTAAAAGCATCTGATAGAGCATTGCTAAATCGTATGCAGAAGAAAATAAACCTGCATGACCAGCCACACCACCAAACATACTTGCACCTTCATCATGTACATAACCCTGTATCAGTTGCTGGCGAAAATGAGTTTCATTTTCAGTAGGAACAAGAAACCCTTCATTCCAAAAACGATTTCTTGGATTAAAGCCAGTTGTTCGCATGGCTATTTTACTATAAAAATTTTTTTGAACATATTCATTCAATGGCATGCCGCTTACCTGTTCAACAATTTTTCCTAGAAAAATAAAATCATTATCACTGTAAACGTATCTTCCATTTACACCCAACGGACTTTTTAAAATGCGGCTGAACATGGTATCGTTCCAATCTTTTCTTAAATAAAGATTTTTTGCCACCGGAATTTTGAAAAAGGAAGTGGCGAGTGGCGAGTAAATAGCGGGGTTGGGATTGCCTGTAGTTGTATCAATCGTTTCTTTATAAAAAGGAATGAAAGGAACAAGACCTGCCTGGTGTAATAAGATATCATCTATATGCAAATTTTCTTTGTCGGTTCCTTTTACCCAGGGCAAATAATCGCCAAGCGTTTTCTTAAGATTTATCTTTCCTTGTTCATATAGTTTCATTACTGAAACAGTAGTGGCAGAAATTTTTGTTACCGATGCTAAATCATAAATGCTTTCGAGTGTTACTGGAGTTGCAGCATTGTATATGAAGTTCCCATAAGCCTTATGAAAAATAATTTCACCATCTTTTACAGCAAGAACCACACAGCCGGGAAAGACTTTTTGACTGATAGCATCATTTGCAATAGAATCAACCGAAAATAAATTATAGCGGTTGTTAATTATTGAAGTTTTTTTTTCCGGCCCGGAAATATCAATTCCATATCCGGCTGGGTACTTACAAACACGAACCGGTAATTTTCCTGAAGCACCTATTTTTCCTTCAATTAAATCGGCAGCCGTTTCCTGAAAAATAATATCATCCTGATGAGCGGCTACTAATGTATAAGCTCCGCAATATTGATTGGCTGCCAGTACATTTCCAAAAACTACCGTAATTGTTTTTATGAAATTCAATTTGCGCCACAAAGCAAATGAGGCTCTTGTAATGCCATAATTATTTGCGGGACGCAAACTAAAATCATGAATACCTACTACTACTGCATCGTATTTATTTTTTTCAACGGCCTCAAATATTTCTTCAGTTTTATCATCACCATCTTTCCAGGAGTACAAAAACACATCAGCATTCAAATCCGTTTTCATTCTTTTACCAAATGCATTCAGCTGAGATGTTCCGATTCCAACATAAGCAATTTTCATTTTTTGTTTCAACGGAATTTCTGCATAATCAGTTCTGGAAGCACTCATGCCGCCTTGAGAAAGAACGGTAATGGTTTCTTTTGCCACTTTAGCTTTTATTGCATCTGTTTTCGCATTTAATTCTTCAACAAGATTGTTTAAACTGATTTGCTGAGTTTTATTTAAACCTAACTGATATTTGGCAAGCAATACTTTTTTTACTTTCTCATAAATAGCATTCCAGCTTAATTTATTTTCGTTGATTGCTTTTTTAATTTCTGATATTGCCATACCTACATCTTCTGGCAGGCAAAGCATATCGTTACCTGCAATGATTGCTTCTACTGCAATTGTGCCTCCGGGAAAATATTTAGCCACTCCTTTCATCTCCAGTGCATCGGTGAAAGTAAGTCCGGCAAATTTTAAATCAGCACGTAATAGATTGGTAACATTATTTTTTGAAATAGAGGTTGCCACATGTTCGGTATTGTCAATAGATGGAATAGAAAGATGTGCAATCATAACACTGCCTACACCCGCATTAAATAGTTCACGGAAAGGATACAACTCCATTGAATCGAGCTGCTCACGGGTTTTATTTATTACTGGCAAATCCAAATGCGAATCCACATCTACATCACCATGACCCGGAAAATGTTTTGCGCAAGCCATTATACCGGCATCCTGCATCCCTTTCATATATGCCACACCAAACTTTGCCACTTTATATTTGTCTTCGCCAAAAGACCGGTAACCGATAACCGGATTATTGGGATTATTATTTATATCTACAACCGGGGCAAAATTTACATGCACACCCATCCGCTTATGTTGTTCGCCAACTGCAATCCCCATTTCATACACCAGGGCTTCATTATTCATAGCACCCAGCGTAAGTTGGTAAGGAAATTTTGTAACACTATCTAACCGCATACCCAATCCCCATTCGCCATCAATTGTTATAAGTAACGGAGTTTTTGCAATGCTTTGATAATAGTTAGTAAGATTTGCCTGGCGCACCGGGCCACCCTGGAAAAAGCATAAAGAACCAACATTGTATTTTTTTATTTCGCTAATCACTTTTGCAATATGGTCGGCACCCAAATTGGAATGTGCACGAATCACCATCAGTTGTGCAATTTTCTGATCATTATCTAATGAGTTAAAAACACTATCCGTCCATTCGCTGGCCGTAAGGTTGCTTTTGTATTGAGAAAAAACAGATGTGATAATAATAACGGTAAATAAAAATGTAGCCAGTATTTTTTTCATGCAATGAAATTGAAATTAAAATTAGCCGAAATTATTCTTTTGAACTTTATTAAACTTAAAAACAAACAAGAAAATAACAAAACACAAACTGGTATTCCCTCTTCCCGAAACAATCGGGACATGCATGTGATAGGGGCTTAGACACCTTCCGATTCAGGTTGCTCTGCGTTATTTATTTTATAAGCTTTATTTACCAAATAAACCCCAAGCAGCGTTACTAACCCGCCCATGGCAAGATATACAGTGAGCCGTTCATTAAAAATAAGTGAACCCAATATTACAGCTACAATCGGATTTATATAAGCATAAATAGAAGCCTGTTCTGTTGGTAAATTTTGCAAGGCATATAAATAACAAATAAAGGCAATGAGTGAACCGAAAATAACTAAATAGGCAATGGCTGCCCAGGATTGCCAGGGTATCGCATGTATTGCTACGGCCCTGCCAGTGGCAGATGAAAAACTATACAATGCAATTCCACTTATAATCATTTGCAAACCCAAACTGAAGTAGGGATTAAAATTCAATGCCTGTTTCTTTGTATATAAAGTTGCAATTGCCCATGTCCAGGTTGCAATTACTGATAATAAAATTCCCCATCTGAACCGGGGATCTAAAAAATCATGCAGGTGATCGTAAAAAATAATACAGACACCGCCAAAGCCAAGTAATAACCCAATGATTGCTTTCACCGGCATTTTTTCCTTAGAAATAAAAAGCCCGATCACAACTAACCATAAAGGAAATATTGCACCAATGATAGAGCCAAGCCCGGCAGAAATTCCATATTGCAATGCAAGAGTGCTGAGTCCATTACTGATCATAAAATTTAAAAAACTTAATACCAATATCGGGATCCATTCCTTTCCTTTTGGCAATGCTGTTTTTTTAAATAAAAAAAATGCCACATAACAA
>JANOFP010000526.1:0-3920 GCA_031413675.1 Bacteroidota bacterium | reverse complement strand
CAGCAAGAAACAACATGAGAAACTCCCAGAAATAATGGGTCCATTTTTTTCGGGCGGTATGGGTGTGGGCATGTACTTCCATAGATTATTTATTTCAGTTTATATTTTTTTCGTAACTCTTCCAGTATTTTATGATTGGTCTGAATATAACTATTCATCTGAAGTGTACGGGTGGATATCAGCATTTGTTTAAAAAACAATAGCATATTGGATGCTTCTATACGGTCAAAAGACTCAAAATTTAAAATTTTACTTTCTATGATTTTATTACTTCGGAGATAATTATTCAGCACATCAAGTACCATAGGTGTAGCATCCTGTTGGCGTAAATTATCTATCCAACTCCAGTCATAATGTTTTACCAGGAATGGTTTGATAGGGTTGGCAAAAAATTGGTACTCCTGTTCATTCCGGATGCGGACATCATTAATATTTACAGTGATGTCTGCCAACAGTTTTTGCAAAGTCATGCTTTTGAAATAACGAAGGGAACCGGAATTTCTCATTTGGTTCAATATGCCGTCCTTCGGTTCAAAGGCATAAGTATTTATCAGGTAGAGAGAGATGGTAAATGCAGGATAAACTATTTTAGGCAATGTAGTTAAGGAACTGTCTTTAAAATAGCTGCTCAGAAAATCTATATCCTTTTCTTTTTCCAGGCGCCTTGTAATTTTATCGGCTACAGCGACAGAATCATCCAGCAGTTCAGCATATAGTGCTTTGGCAAATTCTTTCTCCCTATCTTTTTCAATCTTATGCTCTAACTGATACTCTGCTAAAAAACCACAGAACACAGCAAAGAACAACATTAAAAATTCCCAGAAATAATGGGTCCATTTTTTTCTTGCTGTATGTGAGTGTGCATGTACTTCCATAAATTAATTATTGATTAATTGTCATTGATACACTGTTAATTTATTTTTTAAACTTACCATACACTGCCTGCCCCGGAAAAATATTATTTACTGTTTTTCCATTTCTTAAAACAAAACTTCCATTCACCATTACATACTCAATGCCGGCTGAAAACTCCAATCCTTTTTCAAATGTTGCTTTATCTATAATGGTATCGGGATTAAAAATAGTAATGTCTGCATCGGCACCCACCTGTATTCTTCCTTTGAAACGCATCATGGGTGCTATGCCTTCTAATCGTTGCGCAGGCAGCAACGTCATTTTTTCAATAGCTGTTGAAAGGTCAATTACTTTTTCTTCCCTTACATATTTACCCAATACTCTTGAAAAAGTTCCGGCTGTTCTTGGATGTGCCAGTTTTGCATAAGGCATTCCATCTGATGCTATCATAACACCTGGTGAAGCTATACCTGTTTTTATCCATTCCGGTTTCATAGAATGTATAATAGTAACCCCACCAATTTTTCTATAACTTTCAAATGTTTCTTTAGTTAGACGTTCGCCGGTTGCAACCCATTGCAAATCGCCATAGGAGATATTCATCTTTTCCTGCCACCCATCATTGAATATGGCGCTTTGAAGTAAAGTAGAGCCAGCAGTATAAGAGTATAATTCTGTTGTGATGTCCAATCCTTTTTTCTTTGCTGACTGTATCATATCCAGCGCAAGTTGAATTTGTCCCAATGCCATACTATTGACATGAACAATATGCAGCGGTGCACCTGTTAGTGCTGCATTAGCAATTACTTCCTGTATAGAAATTATATCCGGCTCACGTACATGAGAGAAAACTAATGCATTCATTTCTCCGGCTAATTTGTACACACTAAACATTTCGCCGGGTTTTGTTTTTGGAAGATAGCCGATTGGCACACCAATACCAATACCACCCTCTGCCAGCGATGATTTTATATTGGCAAGTGTTTTATTCATTTCTTCGGGTGTGAGTATATCTGCATACGATAGGCCAATAGTATTAAAAAGTGTTTCAATTTTTGATTCACCCTTTATTGTTTTTTGCTCCAATTCATTTACCCCGGGTTTATATTTCTCCAATGCACGGAACCGTTCAAAAGGCCAGCACACACTTGCGCCATAATTAATCAATGCTTTTCCTTGCCGTGATGCATACCATTTACCTGTATGCTCAATTCCCCATTCTAATTCTAATGCAGTTGTTACTCCATCATGCATTTGATATTGCTGCTCTGTGTTACTTCTTCCGTGTACATGCATATCAATAAAACCGGGTGCAACAACAAGACCTGTTACATTAATTGTTTCTTTTCCTTTCAGTGGTTCCGATGAAATTTGAGCAATACGGTTGTTAATGATGCCAACATTTTTTATTGCATCGAGTTTTGTTTCGGGGTCAATCACCCGTCCGCCGGACAAAACAATATCATATTCAATGGTTGATTGTGCTGAAGCAGAATAGCAAAAGCAAATTGTTATAGCTAGAAACTCCCAGAAATAATGTGTCCATTTTTTTCGGGCGGTATATGAGTGTGCATGTACTTCCATATCTAATTATTTAAGGTGATATTCTTTTTTTAAAAAAGAGATTACATCCTCACCGCTAATTTTCAGCTTTTCCAGCAACAATATTTTTGAACGTCGTGAACCATTCATCTGCAACGTATGAAAACCCATTTCTTTCAGCAGGTCTTCATTATAAGTTATCAACGAAGGGTTATTATTACTACGGTGGATCGTTCCTTCTTCATCTTCCTGGCTTCTTAAAATGCCGGGGTCAAGAATTTTAGCTCCAATGCGTTTATAATTATCAAATTCATGGTTGTAATTATCTTCCATCAGTCGGATAGTTGCAAACTGGTTATAATAACCCATTATTTTATTAGATGACTGCGCATTCCGGATCAGGCGAAATCCCCCGGAGTATTTCAATTGGTCAAATGTGCGGCTGTTGTTTGCAAATGGATTTGATCTTGGGCCTAACCTTGCTACATAGTACAACTGATCGCCATTTTGTTTTGCCAGGACGTGGTTATTCAACAATTTAATAAGGGTATCAAGGGACGCCACTCCTTTTTTTTCAAATTGCATCCCGTCATTGATGCTGTTCACATCATCCTGCAAATCTGTCACCAGTGATTTAATAAATTGTTTTTCTCGGTCTATTTCTATTTTATGCTCCAACTGATACTCTGCTAAAAAACCGCAGAACACTGCAAGGAACAACATTAGAAACTCCCAGAAATAATGGGTCCATTTTTTTTCTTGCGGTATGTGTATGTGCATGTACTTCCATAAATTTTTTAGTTGATGAGGTATTCTTTTTTTAAAAATGCAATCAGGTTCTCGGCTGTCTTAATTGTTTCTTCAATATTACCATTTGTCAGGCGATAGGCTGTTTTTAAATAAACAACCTTAAAGACAAATTCATTAATAAGTTTTTCATCTGAGGTCAGCAAAGAAGGATTAGAGGAGATGCGGGATATTAAAGCCTTATTACTGGTATCCGCCATATCGTTCCATACGAAGGAATTAAATATTTTACCAATAATATTAAAAGTAGCTTCTTCTCTGGCTTTGCGTTCAATGTCCTGCTGATTTAAAATCAGCTTAACGGCTTCATTATCGTAGATTGTAATACTGTCCGCAGCTTTTTTGTTTCGGATAAGCCGAAGGCTGCCCGAGCTTTTTAATTGCTGAATTGTTCTGTCATGATATTTGAACTCATTGATTCTGCCAAGAAACCTTGCATAAAAATAAATGTCGTTTGATTTGTTTTTATCGTTCTGTTTGAGCAAAAACACAAGGGAATCAAAATAGGTAATATATTGTTTTCGGACATCGTATGTTAAACGAAGAGAGGCTGTGTCCAGTTCCACATCTTTTATTAAAGAGATTATATACGCTTTTTCCCGTTTATGCTCTATTTGGTGCTCCCGGAAATTTTCAGCCATGAACCCGCAGAACACAGCGAGAAACAACATGATAAACTCCCAGAAATAATGTGTCCATTTTTTTCGGGCAGTGTG